>NZ_JBSFVR010000423.1:0-5981 GCF_053592415.1 Streptomyces sp. NPDC002690
GCGGCCCCGGTGGTGGCATGGTGTGCAGATCTCTCTGAAAGCGACCTGGGAGGAGTGCTCAACCGATTTGATGAGATTTCCTTCGCCGGCAGCAGGTGGCCAGGGCCTGGGTGGCGATGGTATGCCACCGATGGGCTGATTGCAGACGCTGGACCAAAGCAGGCGGCTCATGGGCGGTTCGCGGTCACAATTGGTGCTAAATCAAGGGAGTTCGTAGAGCAGCTCGATTTGCCGAGCAATGCCGAATGGCGAATGCGTGAAAATTGTTAAACTCTTGAACGTGGTTTAGTGAGAAATGATACGGTGAAAGCGGTCCAGTTCGCCTATTCGCCTCGCGGGGCAGCGGTGCTGATGGCTCGGGATACTGAGGGGAATATTAGGTCAGTAGTTGCTCCGAACTGGCCCTACGTACCCAAGGCGATCAAGAATCAACTTGATGAAGCCGCTGGTGATGTGTACGCGAACGGCAGGGGGCATGCAGAGATGGCCGCACTTGCCTACATTCAGAAGAACCAATGGACGGTACTCGGTGGCGCCGCCAACAGAAACATTTGTGCATTCTGCGAGAATTCAATCCGCGTTTTGGGTGGATCCCTCGGGGGTCAGACGTTCTCTGGGCGTGTAAAGATATATGCGAACGGTATCTTCAGCGACATGGGTGAGAGGATGTTTTCGCCGTGACGAAAATTCCAGAAGTAGTCGACCGCGTTGAGGAACTTGATGAGGGCGGGAAACTGAGGGTCGGGGCGCTTCTACTCGTGCGCTACTGCAGCATTCACCACGATCCGAAGTTCTCTCCGTGGTTCGAGCGGGAGCGGCAAGTACTCGCCCGAGTGGTCGAGTCGGCAAGGGGCGTGGCTCGCGGAGATGCCAGACAAGTGGATCTCGAGAAACTCTACGAGGCCCTCGAAGGTGCACTCGAAGCCAGTGACCCCGAGGGGCCGCCGTTTCAGACAGAAATCGTCGACCACATGGTCTTCGCGACGGAGGTTCTTGACTTCCTTCGGGCACCCGATGATGCAGATGTGCTGAACACTGCACTCGAGAGGGCTGACGAACTCGCTGAGGCGCATGTAGGGATGGGAGAGGAAGGCCATCTCATTGCTGACTGGCACGAGGTCGACTTCAGCGCCTTGGAGGAAGAGGCCCGTGGGCTTGATGCGATCGCCAGCGAGGACCCACTCGTTGCCGTCGCGAGAAGCGAGAGCTTCGCGCAGGCCTACGCGCGCTTGATCGAGGCCTATTACACGGATGAGGACGCCGGCATCACTGGTTGATGCCACGCGCAGCCCGTCCTGGCAGTGGCCCCAGCAAAGCCGCGGCGGTGCTTCTGTCAGTTGCTCGCGTCCGGGGCTTCGAGATGGCGATCAAGAATTTATTCGCGAGCGGCTGCTCACGGTGAATTCGAGGCTGAGGAAGTAGAGCTACGAACGCAACAGAAGTCCCGTCGGAGAGGTGCTCCAACGGGGCCTCTGGCTGTCTTGGCGGCAGTAGTTGACGGCAACGTCAGCGGACGGGTGCTGCGCAAACCGGCGGATCGTCGCCGTCGTCGGTCTCGGCGGAGAGCTGGGCGTATCCGCTGAGTGTGTGTCTGAGGAGGTCGATGGCCTGGCACTGGAAGCGTAGGCGGACGTGCGCGTGGACGGTGGAGGTGACACCGGTGTGGGTGTGCCCCAACAGTCCCTTGATCACCACGAGTTCCGCCCCCTGCTGCACGACGTGCCTGAGCTGAGCTGTTCAGAGTTTCTTTACTGGTTCAAGGCGGTCCGCTGGCGCGGCCCGCGCGCGCTCCGGCCCGGCGGGGCCGCCGCCCGCTCCTGTCTCCGCCCCGCTTGCCGGCGGCCCCGCCGGTCCGGGCGCGCAACAGCCAGCACAGCCAACCTTTTCCGGGGCTCCGCCCAGACCCCGGCCCTCCCTCCGAGGGGCGGGGGGCCACGTGCCGGGTGCGGCTTCGTCGTGGTGCGGGGTTTGGAGCCGCGGGTGGGGGTCCCCCGCCGTCCGGTCACCGGAGGGGTACCAGGAACCCCCGGGGACCGCCCAGGCCGAGCGCACGCGTCACGATGTGAGCCTTGGTGGCTCCCGGGGAACCCTGGCACGGCGAAGCTGCCCGACCGACGAGGGACCCCCACCCGCTCAGGCCCGGATCGTGCCGGGTGCTGGCCCTGGCCGGTGGGTGCCTTCTCCGAGGGCGCTCAGGACGCCAGCAGTTCGGCGACTTCGGGCACGTCGCGAAGGGCCCGCAGGCGGTCCAGGACGATCCGTGTCCGCTCTGCTGTTCGTTCGCTGCCGCTCTGCCCGAGGGTGATCCGGCCCACCCCGGGTAACCGGCGGGCAGTCCCGTCGTCGCAGTCACTCAGCGGCCCCACCGGATCTGTTTCCGGTGGGGCCGCGTCCTGTTGCACTGCCGCGTACATGCGGCTGTCTCATGCCCGATATCCGGGCGGTGGTTCGCGGAAGACCGGAAAGGCCGGTCGCGGCGGTGCGGAGGTGTCCGTGGTCCGGCGCCCCCTCACGCCCGCCCCGCGTCCCACTCCTCCCGGCTGACCTCCACCGCCGCCCCGTGATCCACCGCCCACTCCGCCAGCGCCACCGCCGGCCCGATCAAAGTCCGTCCCCGGGTCGTGAGTTCGTACTCCACCCGGGGCGGCACCTCCGGGTAGGACGTGCGGCGCACCAGGCCGTCCCGCTCCAGGTTGCGCAGGGTGCGGGTGAGCATGCGCTGGGAGATGCCGGAGACGCGTTGCTGGAGCTCGCCGAAGCGGAGGCGTTCGCCGTCGAGGGTGGCCACGACCAGCAGGGACCAGCGGTCGCCGATGCGGTCCAGGAGGCCCCGGATCGTCCGGCCGCCGTCGCCCCGGATGAGGCAGGAGCCGCGGTTCTTCGACATGGGCGACATGGGCAACCGTCCTCTGCTCCGCTCACGCACACCGGTGTGCCTTTTGTGGGCGCCTCCGTCCGCGCCCATCATGTGGGTCCGCACCGCTCTGCTCACCATCATGACGGAGGACGAGGATGGACATCGCGTACTGGATCGTCGCAGGGCTCTTGGCCGTCTTCTACCTCTACGCAGGGGGCAAGAAGGTCGCGCAGAGCAAGGAGCAGCTCGCGCCCATGATGGGCTGGGTGGACACCGTGCCGATGGGGGCGGTCCGGGGGATCGGGGTCGTCGAGATCCTCGGCGCCGCCGGACTGATCCTGCCGCCGCTCACCGGGATCGCCCCCGTCCTCGCGCTGGTCTCCGCGCTCGGCTTCGTCGTGCTCCAACTCCTCGCGGGCGCCCTGCATCTGTCCCGGGGCGAGGTCAAGGAGACCGGGCTCAACGCCGCGCTGGTCGTGCTGGCCGCCGTGGCCGTATGGCTCGCTGCCGCCAGGTAGAGCGAGAAGGCCCCACGCCCACCCCTTCCGTAACCCCCGCCCTGACCACCTCTCCCGCCTTATCGTGCCGACATGTGTGGAATCGTGGGTTATGTCGGATCACAGTCGGCGCAGGACGTAGTCGTCGCGGGGCTGAAGCGGCTGGAGTACCGGGGATACGACTCCGCCGGGGTCGCCGTACTGGCAAACGGGGCGGACAGGACGGACGGGGAGGCCGAAGCAGGCGGAACGGGCGGAGGGCTCGCCAGCGCCCGCAAAGCGGGCAAGCTCGTCAACCTGGAGAAGGAACTCAAGGATCACCCGCTGCCCGTAGGTCTCACCGGCATCGGGCACACGCGGTGGGCGACGCACGGGGCGCCGACGGACGCCAACGCGCATCCGCATCTGGACAACGCGGGCAAGGTCGCCGTCGTGCACAACGGGATCATCGAGAACTTCGCCACCCTGCGCACCGAGTTGACCCGGCGCGGGCACGACCTCACCTCGGACACGGACACCGAGGTGGTGGCGCACCTGCTGGCCGAGGAGTTCGAGGCGGGCAGCGGGCTCGCAGAGTCGATGCGGCGGGTCTGCCGCCGTCTCGAAGGGGCCTTCACCCTGGTCGCCGTGCACGCGGACGAGCCGGACACCGTCGTCGGGGCGCGGCGCAACTCGCCGCTGGTGGTGGGGGTCGGGGACGGTGAGGCGTTCCTCGCCTCGGACGTCGCCGCGTTCATCGCGCACACCCGGGACGCCGTCGAGCTGGGCCAGGACCAGGTGGTGGAGGTGCGCCGGGACCGGGTCACCGTCACCGGGTTCGACGGTACGCCCGCCGAGGTGCGCGGCTACCACGTCGACTGGGACGCCTCCGCCGCCGAGAAGGGCGGGTACGACTCCTTCATGCTCAAGGAGATCGCCGAGCAGCCCCGGGCCGTCGCCGACACCCTCCTCGGGCGGATCGACGGCGAGGGCGCGCTGACGCTGGACGAGGTGCGGCTGCCGCCGAGCGTGCTGCGGGAGATCGACAAGGTGGTCGTGGTGGCCTGCGGTACGGCGTACCACGCGGGGCTGATCGCGAAGTACGCCATCGAGCACTGGACCCGGCTGCCCTGCGAAGCCGAGCTGGCCAGCGAGTTCCGTTACCGCGACCCGATCCTCTCGCCGAACACGCTGGTCGTGGCGATCTCGCAGTCCGGCGAGACGATGGACACCCTGATGGCGCTCCGGCACGCCCGGGAGCAGGGCGCGCACGTGCTGGCCATCTGCAACACCAACGGCTCGACCATCCCGCGCGAGTCCGACGCCGTCCTCTACACGCACGCCGGGCCCGAGGTCGCGGTCGCCTCCACCAAGGCGTTCCTCACCCAACTCGTCGCCTGCTACCTCGTGGCGCTCTATCTCGCACAGGTGCGGGGGACGAAGTTCGGCGACGAGATCCGTACGATCGTCCGTCAACTGGCCGACATCCCGGACGCCGTCGAACGCGTCCTCGCCACCATGGAGCCGGTCCGCGAGCTGGCGCGTTCCCTCGCGCACAAGAACACCGTGCTCTTCCTCGGCCGGCACGTCGGCCACCCGGTGGCGCTGGAAGGGGCGTTGAAGCTGAAGGAACTCGCGTACATGCACGCGGAGGGGTTCGCCGCCGGCGAGCTGAAGCACGGGCCGATCGCGCTGGTCGAGGAGGACCTGCCGGTCGTCGTCATCGCCCCGTCCCCGCGCGGGCGGTCCGTCCTGCACGACAAGATCGTCTCCAACATCCAGGAGATCCGCGCCCGGGGCGCCCGCACGATCGTCGTCGCGGAGGAGGGCGACGAGACCGTCGCCCCGTACGCCGACCACCTCATTACGATTCCACCGACGCCTACGCTGCTTCAGCCCCTGGTCGCCACGGTCCCGTTGCAGGTCTTCGCCTGCGAACTCGCGACGGCCCGGGGCAACGAGGTGGACCAGCCGCGCAACCTGGCGAAGTCCGTGACCGTGGAATAGGCATCAAGAACAGAACGAGGGTGGGCCCGTGATCATCGGGGTCGGGATCGATGTCGCCGAGATCGCGCGGTTCGACGCCGCGCTGGAACGTACGCCCCAGATGGCCGAGCGGCTCTTCCTCGCACAGGAGCTGCTGCTGCCCGGCGGCGAGCGGCGCGGCATCGCCTCGCTCGCCGCCCGGTTCGCCGCCAAGGAGGCCGTGGCCAAGGCCCTCGGGGCGCCCGGCGGCCTCCTCTGGACCGACTGCGAGGTCTGGGTCGAGGACAGCGGACAGCCCCGCCTCCGGGTCACCGGCACGGTCGCCGCCCGCGCCGAGGCCCTCGGCGTCCGCAACTGGCACCTCTCGCTCAGCCATGACGCGGGGGTGGCGTCGGCCATGGTCGTCGCGGAAGGTTGACACCGTGGCGTGCCCGGACCGGCGTACGGGTACGTGTGAGCCGACCCGCCGATCGATCATGTACTGGACCCGCTCCTCCCGACGTGTGAAGGGCTGACCGATGCGTACCGCTTACAGCGTGGAGACCGTACGGGCCGCCGAGCAGGCCCTGATGGCACGGTTGCCCGAGGGCGCCCTGATGCAGCGGGCCGCCGCCGGGCTCGCCGTCGCCTGCGGGGACCTGCTGCGGCGCAACGGCCGGGTG
>NZ_JBSFVR010000424.1:0-5975 GCF_053592415.1 Streptomyces sp. NPDC002690
GCCCCGGTTCCGGAGAACCGGGGCAGCCCCGCCTTCCGCCGTGCGGATCAGTCCCGCCCGAAGACCTTCCGGCCCGACCCCAGCCGCAGGAACACCGTCTCGCCCGTGGCGTCCGCGAGGCCGTCGTTGTCGGTGAGGGCGTAGACCTGCCCGTCGGTGCCCACGGTCAGCCCTTCGAGCTTCTCCTGGGTCCAGCCGTTCGTGGCCCGGAGTTCGGGCAGCACGTCCTTGGCGAGGGTCTTGGGGAGTACCTTCAACTCGCCTGCCGCAGACGCCGACTTGGGCAGCTTCACGGTGTAGATCCGCTTGATCGCGGCGGCGGGTCCGTTGAGCTTGTCGCGCTCGATCAGCGCCAGCTTGTCGCCGACCACGGTGATCTCGGAAAGACCGATCCAGTCGCCCGGGGTGGTCGTGGTGCCGAGCTGGTACCCGTACCAGCTCCAGGTTCCGGCCTGTACGTCGTACCTGCCGAGGCGGACGACTCCGGTGGGGTCGCCCTTGACCTCGCGTTGCAGAGTGGCCCAGACGATCTCGTGGCCCTGGCGGTCGGTGGTGGCGGTGACGCCTTCGAAGCCCTGCTTCGTCAGCCCCGCGGCGACGTCCGCCGGGAGCGGGACGATCTGGCGGGTGGTGCCGTCGCGGTCGAGGCGTACCAGCTGGTTGCCGGCGCCCGTGGCGCCCTCCACCGCAAGCCAGAACCCGCCCTGCGGGCGGGCGTAGAGGCCTTCGGCGTCGTAGCCGACCGGCTTGCCGGTCGCGTCCTTGACGGGGAGGGCGCGGGTGATGACCGCCGGCCGGCGGGCCGTGTCGATGGTCATGATCCGGGTGAGGGAGTACGCCGCGTCGGTCACGGTGTACAGCTCGTGCGGCTTGCCGGGGACGGCCGAGAGGGCGCCGAGCGCGCCCCAGCCGATGGGTGCGCCGGTGGAGTCGTCGGCGGAGAGGATGCTCGGGAACGCCGGTGTCCCCTCGCCCAGCCGGAAGAGGCTGACGGAGGCCCGTACGTTGACCGAGGCGTCGTCCTCCTCGCTGGAGACCGCGAGGAGGTCCCGGGACGGGATCGGCAGCAGGCCCTCGGGGCCGTTGGTGGTGGGCAGGATCTGCCGGAAGACCGGGGCGGTCGGGTGGGTCAGGTCGTAGACGGCGACGAAGTTGCTCCGCTCCGAGCCCACGAAGGCGTAACGGACCCCGTGGTAGGTGGCGACCACCACGCCCTCGGGTTCGGTGCCCTTCTTCGCGGAGCGGTCCTCGTCGTGGAGGCCGTAGCGGACGGCGAGCCGCTCGAAGGTGTTGCCCGCGTCCCACGCGACCTTCCCGCTGCGGCTGTCGAAGACGGACCAGCCGCGGGTGCCGCCCTTCCAGTCGCCCTCGTTGGCGGTCGCCAGGTAGCGGTCGTCGACCCAGCCGACGGCGTCGGGCTCGCGCGGTACGTCGGTGATCGAACCGGTCTGGTCGATCACGCCGTCCTTGACGGTGTCGATGCCGGTGACCGTATCCGTACCGGCGCTGAACGCCTTGGTGATCCGGCCGGTCGGCAGGTCGACCAGGGCGATGCCGTTGTTCTCCTGGAGAGTGACCGCGAGCTGGTTCCGGCTGTTGACGGAGACGTACTCCGGCTCCGGGTCGGTCGGTTCGGCGATGCCGGCGGCGGCCAGCACGGGGAGCGCGCTGCCGTCGGGGCGGGTGAACGGCACCGCGCGGGTGCTCCACTGCTGCGGCGAGCCGCCCTTGAGGTCCACGATCTGCACGAACCCCGCCGGGGCCTGCGGAAGGTCGCCCTCCTCGCCGCCGGGCGGGGTCGCCTCCTCGTCGCGCTCGTTCTCGATCGCGACGGCCGCGTACCGCCCGTCCTTGGTGATCGCGATGGAGTCCGGCTGGCCGCCCAGGTCGAAGCTGGTGACCCGGTGGCGGTCGCGCAGCGAGATGACGTCGAGGCGGCCGGACGGCTGGGTGAAGGAGGCACTGGTGTTGACCACGACGAGGACGTACGGGCCGACCACGGCGACGGAGGTGGGCTCGTCCTCGGCGTCGCCGAGCTCGGCCGGCGAGAGCGTGCCGAGTCCGCGTGGCGTGCCGGGGTCACTGATGTCGAGGAAGCCGATGCGGCGGGCGAGCGCGTCGGTGTAGACCAGGGTCCGGCCGTCCTCGCTCGTCGCGGAGATCTCGGCGACGGTGGCCGTGGCCGGGTCCTCGCCCGCGGGCCGGTTCTGGAAGACCGGGTACGTCGCGGCGCGCTGGAAGGCGAGCGGCGCTGCGGGCTTCTGGTGCGCGCTCGCCGCGCCCGTGCCGGCCAGCAGGCCACCGGCCACGACCAGGGCGCCGAGTGCGGCGTACGTTCTCTTCGGGGCCATCTGTCCTCCGTTGCGCGACGGTGCACGGCGATCCACTGCTGCCGGACGGCCGCGATGGTCCCAGCTCCGGGCGAGCGGAAGGCGGCGGACTGGTGAACTCCGCGGAAAGGCCGGGTTCCGGACGCGCGCGGTGCGGGACCGGGGCACGGGGTCCGGCCCGGACATCGACTCCCCTTTTCTGCACGAGGAGTTGACGTCCGGGCCGCGACCGGAATCAGGGCGTGTATCGAGTGCGGGTCACCCCGCCCGGATCACCAGGCGGAGGGCGCCGGGGGCGCGACGACCGGCGGGCGGTCGTCGCAGGTGAGGGTGTTCGGCAGTTGCCAGGCGCCGAACCACGGCCCGGTGGTGCCGCCGCCGTCGTTGCCGCCGAGGTCGTCGAGGGCGAACTCCGATCCCGTGGCGGGGAAGTTGAAGGAGCCGCAGTTGTTGATGCCGACCGCGCCGACGTTGCGGGCGTCCACGTTCTCGAAGGACGCCGAACCGGCGGCCCGGGCGCTGACCACCGAAGTTCCGGTGCCGTCGACCCTCACGTCCTTGAAGTGCACGCCGCTGATCTTGTACGTGTCCTTGACCGGCCAGTCGGCGACCAGCATGACGGCGTTGTAGGTGCTGTCGAGATACCGGTCGCCGGTGACCCGGACGTCCGCGTCGATGTTCCGCTCCAGGGCGTAGAACCAGATGGCACCGAGCCCGATGTTCCAGTTCAGCTCGTACGTACCGGCGCGGACGGTGGTGTTGCCGGTGAAGTGGAGGTACCCGGCGAACGGTTCGGCGCCGAAGCGGGAGCCCACGTGCAGGGCGCTGCCCTCGCGGACGGGGTCGGCGACCAGGTTGTGGGAGACGGTGGTGTCCGAACCGCCGTAGATCGCGATGCCGTTGGCAAGGACCGGGGACTGCACGGTGTTGTGGTCGACGGTGTTGCGGGCGTCGCTCGTCTTCTCCGACCACAGGGCGAGGGCGTCGTCGCCGGAATTGCGCACGAAGTTGTTCCGTACGACGGAATCCGTCACGCCGGCATGGAAGTTGATGCCGTCGGCGATCTGGTCGGTGATGACGTTGTCGGTGATCCGCAGGTTCGACATGGGGCCGTCGAACCACATGCCGACCTTGGTGTGGTGGACGTAGAGGCCCTCGATCACGGAGTCGGTGAGCGCCCCGCCGACGCCGTTGACCTGGTCGGTGTCGATGCGCTCGCGTACGTCGCCCTCGATGGCGAAGCCCGAGAGCCGGACGTGGCGGCTGCCGCCGTCGGCGGCGTCCTTGCCGTAGAACCCGACCCCGGTGTGCACGGAGCCGTCGTCGGCCGGTGTGTCCAGGGCGACTTGGCGTCCCTTGATGGTCGTGTACCAGCTTCCGGCGCCCTCGATCGTGACGTCGTCCACCAGGATGTGCCGGTTGACCTGGTAGGTACCCGGCGGGATGTAGACGGTGAGGTGCGCGCCCCGGGCGAAGGCGATGGCGCGGTCGATCGCGGCGGCCGAGTCCTTCCGGCCGGTCGGGTCGGCGCCGAAGGCGAGCACGTTCGCCGCGAGCGGCAGGATGCGCGGCAGGGCCACGAGCTGGGAGTCGAGGACGTCGACGGTCGTCGTCACCGCCCCGGCGCGCTCGGGTACGGACAGCCGGACGGTGTCGCCCGCCCGGTACGTCCGGCCCAGCGCGAGGCGCTGCTCGTCGTAGAAGTGACTGGGCCGGAACGGCTTGTCGATCACCGGGACGGGGCTGGTGGCGGCGGGTACGCACCCGCACTCCGTGATCCACCAGTCCTCGTGCAGCAGACCGGCGTTCGGGTCGTTGGAGAACGGATACTGGTTGTACAGCCAGGAGTACTGGGACGTCAGTGTGAGCGTCTTCCGGGTCGTCGGGAGGGCCGCCGTCCGCCCCCGTCCGGCCGGGGCCGCCGTCACGTCGAGCGGCGCGGTGATGCCGCCGCCGTCCGGCGCGTCCGGGATGCTGTACCGCACGGTGATCGCGTTGGCCGCGCTCGGCAGCGTGAACTCGACGTACTGGCCCGGCTCCAGGGTCACCGCCCGCCGCCCGGACGCCTCCGCCGGGAGGGTGTACGCGCTCCGGTCGGGCCCGATGACCTTCCCGTCGGTGACCGCGTTCTCCGCCTCCTGCTCGACGAACCCGAGTTCCGCGCCCGCGCCGGCGACCAACGAGGGGTCCAACCCGGCCCGGGTCACCACGGGTTGCGCCGTGCCGCCCGCACGGGGGCTGATGGCGGTGTCCGCCCGGGCCGTCGCACCGCCGCCGAGCCCGAGGCAGATCCCCGCCGCGGCGACGGCCGCCACGGTTCTCCGTCCCACCCTTGCCGTACCGCTCCGTGCCATGCGTGCCATCCCCAGCTCGATTCTCGTGTCGGGCGCGAACCGCCCTGGACGTTCGAGGCGGAGCGGGCGTCGTGAGGTGAGGTGACAGTAAGGACCCCGCACGGGCGGCCACAAGGCTCGTGCGAGAGGTTTTCCCTTGCTTTCTCGTCAAAAGAGCGATGCTCTATAGATTTTTTGCAGCACTTCGATCGTTCGTTGCAGGTGGGCGGGGCGAGCGAGGTGCGGGAACGAGACCCGGGAGCGGCACACGGAGGTGCCGGACGCATGAAAACGCGCCGGCCACCTGTTGACGCCTAGTTAACTTAGGCTAACCTTCCTTCGTGGCGAAAACTCCCAGGCTCATGCCGAAGCATCCCGTTCTGTTCCGCGGCGAAGTGGTCCGCAGTGAGCGTTTCTCCCCGTCGATGCAGCGGGTGACGATCACCGGCGCCAACCTCGGGGACTTCCCCTGGCTGGGGTACGACCACTGGTTCCGCCTCTTCCTGCGCCAACCGCACCAGGTGGAGTTCGTCATGCCCGAGCTCGCCGGCGCCAAGCGCTGGTGGGACCCGTACTACGCCCTCCCCGAGGACGTACGGCCACACTGCGCCAACTACACGGTGGCCGACTTCCGCCCCGAGGCGGCCGAGATGGACATCGACTTCGTGGTGCACTCCGGGCCGGAGGGCGAGCCCGAAGGCGGTGCCGCGATCTGGGCGTGCGCGGCCCGGCCGGGCGACCCGGTCGCCCTGCTCGACCAGGGCCGCATCTTCGATCACCCGGACGACGCCACCGAGGTGCTCGTGGTCGCCGACGAGAGCGGCTTGCCGTCCACGGCCGGCATCCTCCGCTCACTCCCGCGCGACACCGTGGGCAGGGTCATCCAGGAGGTCCCCCTCGCCGAGGATCGCCGCCCGCTCGACGCGCCGCCCGGCGTCCTGGTGACCTGGGTCGTCCGCGACGACACGAGCGCGGTGCCCGGCGCCGCCGCCCTGGAGGAACTCCGCCGCCACGACATCGTGGACGCGGCCGGGTACGCCTTCGTCGTCGGCGAGTCCACCCTCGCCACCGAGGGCCGCCGCCACCTCGTCCGCGCGGGCCTCCCGAAGGACCGGATCACCTTCTCCGGCTTCTGGAAGAGCGAGAGGTCGGAGCGGGTCGCGCGCGTCGCCTGACCGACGAGCGAGGAACGAACACAGCGGGAGCGGGCCGCGCGAGGATCCTCGCGCGGCCCGCTCCCGCTGCCTGTCGGCGAAGATCAGTCCTTTTTGTCTTTGAGGCTTTTTGCGTGGGGCGGAATTGCCCGCGCGCC
>NZ_JBSFVR010000425.1:0-5948 GCF_053592415.1 Streptomyces sp. NPDC002690
CGTCCTGCTGGTCGTGATGATGGGTGAGCACGCGGGAATCGCGGTCCTGCTGGGGCTGCCCTTCTTCTCCAGGGCCCCCGCAAGAGGCGGTGACGATCCATAGGAAACTGAGCCGTTTCCAACCTCAGCTTGAGCTGTGGTCGAGGGCGAGGACGACCTTCACGACGTCGGTGATGCGGTTGGTGCCGCATCGGAGCTTCCGGAGGAGTCGCCAGCCCTTCAGGTTGGCCATGGCCTACTTGCCGAGGCAGCGGACCTTGGCGTGGCTGCTGTTGTGACGGCGCTTCCATCGTTTGAGACGGCGACCCGGAACGGAACCGGAACCCGAACGGTGCCGCCGGCCCCTTGGCACGCCTTGTCTGCCCAACAATTGAGCCCGGGCTCAGCGAAGTTCTCGATGATTTCGTGCAGCCGGTCAGCGGTCGATCGCGGGGCGGGCCGGACCACTGCCGGGGAGGCCCACAGCAGGCGCCCGAGGGGGTTGGCGAGGACCTCGGCGTTCACGCCCAGGCGGGTTTGTGCGTGCCCGAGTAGTACGGGGTGTCGGCGGCGATGCGGCCGATCGGCAGCAGGGTGCCGTCGAGTATGACGAATGCCTTGGCTCGGATCGCCTTCATAGCCTCGGGCAGGAGCGGGGCGAGGGCAGCCAGCACCTCGGCGGCCTCGCGCATGTAGCGGTACACGGTCGCGCCCCAATGCCAAACCCGGCGGTGAGCGGGGCATGTGTGTCGCCGCATCAACAGGTGGGCCAAGGCCAGTAGGCCTGACGCCCGGCTGACAAGCTCCGTAGCCGAGTCCCGATCTCCCAACGCCAGATGGCCAGTTGCCCGGTCAGGAACCGCAGGTTTCGGCTGAACAGATCAATCGGGGACGGGCAGACAAGCACGCGAAGCTCCCGGCAGGCACGGGTGATCTTGGTCGAGAACCCGCCTACCAGGAGCTTCATCGTGGTGCAGGAGCGTCCAGCCCGTTTTCAACGCAGCGAGGTTGAAAACGGCTCACTCCCATTCAAATTCCGAAGTGAAATACAATTCCATTCGTTCAGGCAAAAAACCTACCCTGAGAATCCTCACACTTCGCCGCAAACTTCGGACCGCGAACCCTTTCGTCAGAGGTCGCCAATGGCTGCGCGGCACACACGCAGGTCCGCCTCGATTCTCATGGGAGAATCAAGGGTTAAGCCTCATCTCATTCCACCCTAAGGGGCGTCCCACGATTCGTGGTGTATCAGTGCGCGGCGTCAGATGCGGTGCACTGCAAGGCGGAGGTACGTCCGCATACTGGATGTGTGCGGACGTACCAACAACGCGACGGGACGCCGTAGCCGACGCAACACGCAACTTATTCTTCTGCAAGCCCTTAGACGCGACTCCCCTGCTGCGCATCCATCAAGCCGTTGGTTACCGCCCGGAGCAGCACCTCCGGAGCCCCACCGTCGTCCTCGTTCACAAACACGCGGACCTCTCGCTGTGCGCGACTCAGCGCGAGATAGAGGAGCGAGAGGTACCTGGTGCGCTCGTTAGGAGCCGGAGCGGTCGTATTCAGATCCGGGATTCCGGCCACGAGAACCGAATCGAACTGCAGCCCCGCGAGATGTTCTGCTGTGCCCACCACTATTCCACGACGCTGATAGCCAAGTCCTTCAATATCGGACCGCCCGGATACGGTCGACACATGAAACTTTCCAGATTGCTTGATGCGAGAAGCGAGCCTACTGAACCGCTGCCACTGCCGAAAGTCGACCACAGCGATTGCCAAACGACCCGACTGATAAAGAGCCTGAACCGAACGAACGATGTCATCCTCTTCACCCGAGCGAGAAGCCGCTGAAATCAAATGCGGCGGAGATCCGTCAGCCTGAGCCGACTCAACCTGAGTAAAGTCGATATCCCAATCCTGCCCGAGGTCGAAAGTCGGGAACTCGTGATGGACATGCTTGATCAGTTCAAGGATCTGAGGAGTGAACCTATGGATAGTTGTGAGTTCGAAATTAGCAATGTCACCAAGACTATCGTCGGTCGACACACCGCTTGAGGATCTGGTCTCAATCGCAGCGACTCCGATAAACGCCTCGGACGGTGACTGCCGTGGATCTACAGCCATGAAGACCCGTGGGTATATCGATGTGTCGCGTGTGAGGTAGTGGAGAACCTGACGTTCCAACGGACTGAACAGGTGAAACTCGTCCACGAACACAAGGTCATACCCCTGCGCTCTACGGGCACGATTCCAACTACTCGTCGACAAATGGATCAGGAAGTCCGCAAGCACCTGATCGGAAGTAGTGAGGGAACGTTCATCAAGGCTACTCCAGTAGCGCGAGTAAAGTTCGAATACCACCCGTCGATCTTCACGAGTAGGAAGAGGAAGCATCCATGCCGTGCGCGGCAACTGGAAGTAGCGAAGATCGGATCCAGCTCCCGGGAAGATGGCCGCGGCACCAATAACTGATCCAAATTCGATCAGCAGGTCCCAGACGAGTGCTCGCCGTTCGGCAACGTCGGTCGAATCAAATCTTGCACGCAAGATATCGCTGACGCTCCCTCTGTAAGTGATCCAGTCACCCTCTATGAAATCGTCCAGTACCTCCTGAATCTCATCCAATTGCGCTTGCTTTCCACTGAGACTGTCCTCTCCGATCAAATTAAAACCAGAAGAAATATCCTGGACGTACTGAGGAGAAGTCAGTTTTGCAATCTCAAGCAGCGGAAACACATCGATCTCGTTCAGCAGGCCGATCCCCATAGCATCAATGGAGTCCGAGATCTGGGCCGCCAGCGCCCAACTATGGGTCACCACGAGAACCCGGAGTTCATCTCCTTCGTCCCGCGCCTTGAGGACCTCCCTGATAGCTTTCAAGGTCAAGGCAAGCGTTTTTCCGGAACCCGCCGGCCCCCGAAGCCGTATTGATTTATCCGTAACCGCGTCAATAAAAGCGTGCTGTTCCTTGGTAACGGCCCCCAGCCATTGCTCATAGGTCCAGCCTCTGGTCGCCGACTGTTCAAGCACAGGAAGGCTTATTTCCACATCGGCAGGCTGGGTGCGCATTTGCGCAAAGTGTTCCCGAGCTGCCGAGATGGCCTGGGTCCACAATCCGTTTACTTGAGGGGTGACTGGTCGCGCCTTGCCGAAGTCCTCCAACGTCGATTTATTGTCCGACGTAGTCGTCCCCCAAAATGTAATGTCGGCGCGACTGCCAGGGGTTACTTCCGTAATCCATCTACTTGCCTTGGCATCAAATTTTGGCGCCGCCCGAAAGGCGATAAAATTGTTGTACTTGTACTGGTGCCACTGCTGAGGCAGGGAAAGTGGGCCAGGGGTTCTCGCCCTCTCCGCGAAGCTCTTCATGCGACTCAGAACATCTCGCCTCCGACTAATGAGATGGTCCGGCACGAACGGGTCCTTGGTGTATTGTTCGCGGATTATAAGGACTCTCTGGGACTCCTCGTCGTCCTCCGTAGCAACTAGAACTTCCACGCCATCAATAATGCTGGTAAAAAGCACCGACGATGACAGAATGGCTTCGGGAGACAGTCCAGCAGCAAGCTCACTGAGTGCCCGGACAGTCGTAATCAACGGTTTCACTTCAGGTTCTCCCCTAGCAATTCGGCATGCAGATCACGCAGATCCTCGTAATCACGAGGAAGCCCGATCGACATGAACACCATAGCGAATCTTTGTACTAGTGAGTGCGCAAAACGATCACGCATGCGCGAGATTCGACGAAATGAAGCTTCCCTATGTCGTGGTCCCAGTGAAATTTCAGGCTCCCAAACCTGCTCGATATGCCGAAGATAGGCGAAGTAGCCAACGTCCTGCCCCGGTGCTATCGCCGTGAGAAACAGCGCATCTCCCGGGGGTTGCGTATAGGGACCACGCAAACTGGTCAATACTTTCTTCATTGCATTTTCGACTTTCGGAGCTTGGGGGCCGATGAGCTGTGCGTCCACCAGAAGACGAATGCCCCCCTCAAGGCTTTCTGCTGACCTATCCATCATGCGCAAGGATTCAAGGGAAGCCATCACCGTACGTGCCTCTGGTTGTCGCAGACCAAGTTCCTCCACTATGTCCGAAGGCGCTACCTCGCTCGCCCATTCCCGAAGCCGGCGGTCACTGATATTAGGCACCGAGGTTGCTGAGAGAGCCTGTCGCATCTCCTTGAGTTTCGACTTGGCGAGCTGCTCACGAAGCTTAGGGATCTGCATCTCCAAGAGGTACTCATCCGCAGTGAGTAGCGGGACACATGTGACGCGGCCCTGATGCTTGGCATGCGCGAAGTCACAGTCCGCTGTTATCACCAGCAGATGTCGCCCCCACATGGTGGCTGACGGGTCGACAGCCTCCAGCACGTCACCCTGGCGCAGCGGATCGGCCACACCGACCTCGCGAAACTCAGCAAATGCTTCATCCACCGTATGTTCCCCCAGTTCACTCGGTAGGTAGCGCCCTACCACCGTAGCCGACAGAAGACCGTGTGGTTAGGACTCAACCCTGCATCGTAATCTCAATGATGGGGCGTGCCGAGGCAACAGGCGGCCGGTGCCGATCATCTCGCCCATGGTCGCCCACGCCGTCGTGGCGCCGGCTCGCTCCCCGGCTATCCGAGCCCGCCGAGGCAAGCGCGTTCCTCAGCTCGCTGAACTTGGCTTTGGCGATTGACGTCATGCGGTTCGGGCCGCACCGCGATCTACCGAAGATTTGCCAGGACTAAAGTCGTGCGTTAGCGCGCTCGACGGGTGCTGGGGTCGTGGCCAGTGCCCGGTTGACCGTCCGTTCTGTCGGTGTCAGCTGGCCGCCGGGTGGGCGTCTGCGCCTGTTGGTGAGCCAGGGGCCGGCGCCGGTATAGGCGCGGCCGGCCAGGATGGGGACGCCCTGGCGTTCGCAGATCCGGATGATCCGGTTGGTGCGGGCCGCGGCCAGGTCGTGACATCGCCCGGGCAGGGCCGGAGAGATCCACAGGATCTGGCCGGTCGGGGAGGTCACGACCTGCACGTTCACGCCGTGGCGGCGGCGCTTGCGCGAGTAATCGGCCTGGCCGTCACCCACGTTGTCGCACTCGGCGAGCGTCCCGTTGAGCAGCGCGTACTCCGGGTCGGTCTCACGCAGAACCTTCAGCAGGCCCGGTGACCGGTCGGCCAGGAGGTCGATGACCGCAATGGTGTAGGCGTGGGCGGTGCCTACCGCTACGCCGAAGCCCGCGGCGGCTTGGGCCAGGGTGTCGTGCCTGCGCAGGTACACCAGAGCCACGAGCGCGCTGGTGCGGCGGAAGCTTGCAGCGGCGTTCACCCTCGCAGGTGACGACGAGCATCCTGACTCACTCGACCAGCGCATGAGGCAGGCCGAGCGGCAGGATTGGGAACCAACGAGGCACCCGCGCTGCTGAGTTGAGAATTCGAACATCTCCCTCAACGGCACGGGTGCCTCGGGCGTTACGGCCTCACCGCCGTCACCCGGCCGGTGGCCACTCTGAGAACGCTCAGCGAGTCGGAGGGCATCGTCGATCTCACTGAGCTTCACGAAGGACAGGGCCGCCTCTCGATCCATCAGTCATCCCGGGACAGAGTGAGCCTCTTTCATCCTGCGTAGTCGCAGATCAAAGGGCGTGGATGGCTTGAACGATGCGGCTGACGCGACCGTGGAACAGCATGCTCGCCGCATGACGCGCCAGGACTTGAGTGGGGGCGAAGGCTCGTTCGCCGGGGCGCGGAGTCGAGTGTGGCCGCGGTTGAACGAGACTCAACCGGGTCAGGCAGGCGTGGACAATGCCGTGGGCGAGTGCTGAGGTCAGGTCGTGGGTGCGGCTTGCATGGCTCCTGGGGACCACGGGGGAGTGCTGGTACAGAGCCAGGCGACATGCTCGAAAAACTCGTGCGGGACTTCGAGCATGGCTCGATACCGAGCCAACAGAGCCCCGTCGGTCGTCGGTGTGGTGAGTCCACTCACCACAC
>NZ_JBSFVR010000426.1:0-5945 GCF_053592415.1 Streptomyces sp. NPDC002690
CGCGAGGGTGGCGAGGAAGTCCACGGCGGCGCGAGCGGCAGTCAGCAACTCGTAGGGCAGGGTGCCGAGGTGACCGCCCGTCGGGACCGCCGACACGCAGGCCCGTACGACGCCCTTGACGGGCGTGGACATCGATCGCCGGGCCCAGACGATCCGGGGCTCCGCCCTCGTCCTGTGCCGCCTCCGCGGCGGCTTCCGGAACGTGCCCCCGAGCCGCCGGTGAGGTTGCACCCGGCCGACGGACTCGGCCCGGACCGAGGACGGGCCTTCGGCACCGGGCCTTCTACCCGGGCACCAGCTCCGGCGGGAGGAACCCCGCTTCGGCCAGGCGACGCCACAGCGCGTCCGGCACGGGGTGACGTGCCGCCGCCGCGTTCGCCGTGACTTCGGCGGCCGACCGGCAGCCGACGACCACGGACTCGACGGCCGGATGGAGGGAAGGGAACTGGATCGCGGCGGCGGCGAGTGGCACTCCGTACTCCGCGCACAGTGCCCGGCAATGCCGCGCGCGGGCCAGGGCCTGCTCGGGGACCGGGCGGTAGTTGAACATCGCGCCGGGGGAGGGGTCCGCGAGGAGACCGGTGTTGAACACTCCGCCGACGACGACCGAGGTGCCGGTCTTCACGCACGTAGGCAGCAGCGTTTCCAGGGCCTCGTGGTCCAGGAGCGAGAACCGGCCCGCGATGAGGACGACGTCCACCTCGTACTCCGCCACGTAGGCGGCGAGCGGCGCACTGTGGTTCATGCCGAACCCGATCGCCCGTACCAGTCCTTCGTCCCGGAGCCGGCGCAGCGTCGGGTAGGCGGTGCGCCGGACCTCCTGCGGGAAGTCGTCCGCGTCGTGCAGGTAGAGGATGTCCACCGAGGTGAGGCCCAGGCGGTCGAGGCTCGACTCCAGGGACGCGCGGATACCGGCCTCCGTCCAGTCGGGGACGACCTCGCCGGGTGAGCCGTCGGGCCGTGGACGCAGCAGCCAGCCCGTCTTCGTGGAGATCAGCGGTGCCGTGACGCCCGCCGGCGCCAGAAGGCGGCCGAGTCTGTCCTCGGCCTGGCCGTGCCCGTAGCGCGGTGCCGTGTCGAAGTACGTGATCCCCTCGCGGGCCGCGGCCTTCAGGGTGGCTGCCGCGTCCGCCTCGGTCACCTCCTCGAACAGGCCGCCCAGCGGCGCGGTTCCGATGCCCAGGCGGGGCATGTCGAAAGGAAGCCGGGCGGTCATCGGAACACCTCCGGGGACGGCGCGTCGCAGGTGGGCCGGGCGCCGCGCAGGGTCATCGTCAAGGTCAGTCGCACCCGTGTACGACCGGGCAGGTCCACGCGACAGCGCGAGCCGTCCACGTCCTGTACGGGGCCGTCGTCGACCCGCACCGTGTGCACGGCGTGTTCGGCGAACGAGCCCGCCTGGACCACCAGCGAGTGCGCGGTGTCACCGAGGTTGACCAGTTCCACGACGGTGTGCTCCGGGCGGATGTCGGAGACGAGCGCGGCGGTGTCCGCGGGAAGTCCCGGCCGCTGCCCCACGGCGTCGAAGTAGCGCAGATGCATGTGGGTGAGGCCGCCGTTGTAGAGAACCTGGGGCGAGCCGGTGGTCAGTTGCAGCAGGGCCTCCGTGACGACCGGGTTGCGGTTCTGCCAGTGGTGGATGTCGAGGATTCCGGGGCCCGTCGCAGGGTCCACCTGGTCGGTCTCGATGGCCTCGACGCGTTCGGCGCAGGAGTCGAGGGCGCTGCGCAGCATGCGTTCGGGGAAGTCCGGGTTCCGGCCCTGCAGGAACTCGTACCACGGCTCCTCGTGGCCGGCCTCGTCCTTGATGCGTTGGGTGTGGACCGTCGTCCAGTCCCAGCCGGCGCCCGCCCGCAGTCGCTCGATCCGTTCCTGGTCCTCGGCTTCGCGGCTGAAGTGCCACAGGGAAAGCGGAAGTTGACCCGGCATTACGGTGAAGTCGAACCAGCCGGAGTCGTTGTGCCGCTGCGGGACCATCAGTGTGCGGTCGCCGTCCATCGCGCGCAGATGCGGGTCCCAGCGTTCGCCCAGGGTGCCCCGGTCGTCGGCGCCCAGCCGCTCGCCCTGACGCAGTACGGCGTCCAGCGGGTTGCGGGCGAGGTCGAGGTAGGCCGCGTCGCCGGTCAGCAGGGCCGCGTTCGAGGCGCCGACGAGGGTGGCGCTGCCCACGGGGGAGAGGCCGTGCGGCCAGGACCAGCCGTAGTGCGCGCCGTACCAACGGCCGCCCAGGTATGCGCCGACGGTGCCGTCGAGCCCCGCGTTGTCGGGGACGACGTCGTGTCCGTCGAGCCGCTCGCGCCAGACGCCGACGTACTCGGCCACCCAGTCCGCGTAGCGCTGCTCACCGCTGAGGAGAAAGGCGTTCGTGGCCAGCCCCGTCGCGGCGAGATTGACGATCGTGTCGCCGCGGCCCATCCGGTCCCACATCGCGCGGCCGTAGGCGCGGGCGCGCCCGGGGTCGGCCGCGAGCTGGTCGAAGGAGGTCACATCGTCCATCGCGTCGAGCGGAAGCCCGTACGGGCGCAGGGCGAGGCTCCACGGGAAGTACGGCTCTTCGTCGCTGAAACCCGGGCGAGGGCCCCCCGACCCGTTGTGCGGTGCGCGCACGACCCGGTGCTCGGGGTCGTAGTTGGGGCCGTCGGGGAGGTAGAAATCGGCGAAATCACAGGCCATGGAGCGGAGTTGCTGGTCGCCGGGGTCGGCCAGGCACAGGCCGTAGAAGAGCAGCAGGCCCTCGCCCTGATGGAACCAGTCGTAGCCGCGCTCCAACCCGCCCCGGAGCATGCCCATTTCGGAGAGCTGTGCGGACACGCCGCTCCAGTGCCGCCGCGCCGCGGTCAGGAGATCGGCACTGCCGCCGAGGGTATACAGCGTGGGCCAGTTGAAGAACGGCTCGTAGAAGTCGTCCACGCCGTCGCGGCCGTCCGGACCCACGCCGAGCGTGTCCCGGAAGACGAGGCGCCCGTCGCCCTCGGTGTAGCGGTCGGCGAAGAGACGCCAGGCGGCGTCCTGGCGGGCGAACAACTCCCTCTGGAGCAGGGCCCATCGGGGTGCCTCGTCGAGAGGGCGGACCGCCCGGAGCCGGAGGCCGGGCGCCGTGGTGGCGGTCATCGTCGCACCTCCGCAGCCGTGTTCGAGCCGTTGGTCCATGGGTTCCTGGACATCGAGAACATCCGCCCTTCACAATCGCCCATCGATAGACGATGGTTAGACTCACCGGCGCGAGCCGGGCTGTCAATACTCGGGAACGGCACATCAGGAGGAACCCGGCCGTGATCGACTGCCATGTACACCTGTGGGACCCGGCATGCGGATTCCCGTGGATCCGTCCGGGGAGCGTCCATCACCGGGCATTCGGCATCGAGGACCTGGAGGCGTCGGGACCGGACACGGCAGCGACCGCGGCGATCCTGGTCGAGGGGTCCCGCGGTGACGTCGGCGAGACGCTCGCCCTGCGCGCGTGGCGGACGAGCCGCCCCGACCTCGTCGCGGGGTACGTGGGAAATCTGCACGTCCACGGCGACGACGGCCCCCGGCGCTTTCGCGCCCTGCTGCGCGACCTGGGCGACACCCGCCCGAACGCCATGCGGCTGGGTGGTGCGAGCTGGGCGGACAGCCCGGAATCCGCCCGCGCGCTGGTGCCGGAACTCGCTGCCGCCGAGGTGGCGTTGGAGCTCAACCTGGGTTCTGGTTCGCTACGGGCGGCGGCCGGCGTGGCCATCCGGTACCCGCGGCTCACCGTGGTCGTCGACCACCTCGGCAACCCGCCGAACCTCCGCCAGGACGTGGGGGAGTGGTACCGCGACCTGGAGCGGGCCGCATCGGTCCCGAACGTGGTCGTCAAGATCTCCGGCCTGCTCACCCAGCAGCACGGCGTACCGCCGGAGCGGACCGCGGAGCTGGTGAGGCACGTGGTGGGCGTGCTCGGACCCGACCGGTGCCTCGTCGGATCGGACTGGCCGATCTGCTTGGCCCGGGGCGGTCGCGCCGAGTCCCTGGAACTCTCCTGCCTCGGTCTCGACCGGCTCCCGGACGGCGAACGCGGGCGGATTCTGCACGACAACGCCGTCCGGGTGTACGGACTGAGTGGTTGACAGCCGCCGAGACGCACTGATTCGATTCCGTCGATGATCGATAGGCGATGAAACTGCCGGGAATTTCCCAGCCCCGAAGACCAGCCCCGAAGACCAGCCCCGAAGACCGCGGAGATGCGACATGGCGTTGTTCGATCTGCCCCTGGACGAGCTGGAGCGGTACCGCCCGGTTCTGGACGAGCCCGACGACTTCGACGCGTTCTGGCGCGAGACCCTCGCCGGACAGCGGGACTTCGCTCCGGCCGTGACGTTCGAACCGGTCCACAACGGACTCGCCACCATCGACACGTACGACGTGACGTTCGCCGGATACGGCGGCCACCCCGTACGCGGCTGGCTGCACCTGCCCGTCACCCGCTCCGGCCCGCTGCCGGCCGTCGTGGAATACCTGGGATACGGCAGCGGGCGCGGGGCCCCGCACGAGAAGCGACTGTGGGCCTGTGCGGGCTACGCGCACCTCGTGATGGACACCCGGGGGCAGGGCGCCGAGACGCCCGACCCCGACCCGGCCTCCGGGGACATCGCGTCGCCCGGCTTCCTGACGCGCGGTGTGCTCGACCCGCGCCGCTACTTCTACCGACGGGTCTACACCGACGCCGTACGGGCGGTCGCCGCCGTACGCACCCACCCCTTGGTCGACGCCGCACGGGTCGCGGTCACCGGAACCAGCCAGGGCGGCGGCATCGCGCTGGCCGCCGCGGGCCTGGTCCCCGACCTCGTCGCCGTCATGCCGGACGTGCCGTTCCTGTGCCACTTCCCGCGCGCCACCACGATCACCGACAAGCCGCCGTACTCCGAAGTCACCCAGTTCGTGAAGCTGCACCGGGAGCACGCGGCCACGGTCGCCCGCACGATGGCGTACTTCGACGGCGTCAGCCTGGCCCGCAGGGCGAACGCGCCGACCCTGTTCTCGGTCGGCCTCATGGACCACATCTGCCCGCCCTCGACCGGGTACGCGGCGTTCAACCACTACGGCGCCGAAGGCGGGGTGGATCAGGCCGACAAGCACATACGCGCCTATCCGTTCAACGACCACGAAGGCGGAGGCCCCACCCACGAGGTGGTCAAACTGGACTGGCTGGCGAAGCGGTTGGACCTCACGGTCTGACGTTCGTCCGGGGTTCCGCCTCCGTGCGCCCCCACCGCAATTCCATCGATAGACGATGAGCGCGTAACATGACACAACTGGTTCGCCCCGTCGCAGGATTGGGAATTCATGGCATCGAACGTGTCGGCTGGATTCGTCTCCACGCTGGCCACCAACAAGGACCGGTTCCGCAAGACCCTGATCTCCGACCAGGTCTACGAGCTGCTCCGCCAGGCCGTCGTCGACGGCGATCTCGCACCGAGCGAGCGCGTCGTCGAGTCGGAGATCGCCCGGCGGCTGGGGGTGAGCCAGGCCCCGGTGCGGGAGGCGGTCAAACGTCTGGCCCGGGAGGGGCTGCTCATGCACGTCCCGCGCCGCGGCCACTTCGTCGTGGAGATCTCCGCACAGGACGCCGAGTACGCCCGACAGGTACGCGAACCGCTGGAGCGGCTCGCCGCGCGCCTCGCCACCGAACACCTCACCGACGACCACCTCCGTGAGCTCGACGCGCTGGTCGAGCGGATGCGGGACGCCGTCGCCGCGAACGACGTGAGCCTGTTCCGCGACGCCGACATCGAGTTCCACACCGTGGTCAGCCAGATCGCCGGCAACCCGTTCCTGGCCCGGATGTGGGAAGTCATCGAGCCGAGCCTGCGCACTCTGCGGGCCATCTCCGACCCCCTCTTCGAGGTCCTCCGACGAGCGTCCTTCGACGAGCCTCACGCCCGGGGCGTACCGTCCCAGCGCCATGTGGTCGGGCGGGG
>NZ_JBSFVR010000427.1:0-5909 GCF_053592415.1 Streptomyces sp. NPDC002690
GCTCACCCGTCCCGCGCTCACCCGTCCCGCGCTCACCCGTCCCGCGCTCACCCGTCCCGCGCTCACCCGTCCCGCGCTCACCCGTCCCGCGCTCACCCGTCCCGCGCTCATCGGTCCACCCGTACGGCCGCGCCGCTGAGCTGTGCCTCCAGCAGCCGGACGTCCGCGTCGACCATGATGCGCGCCAGTTCCATCGACCGCACCTCCGGCTTCCAGCCGAGCAACTCCTCCGCCTTCGAGGCGTCACCGATCAACGCGTCCACCTCGCTGGGGCGTTCGTACTTCGGGTCGTACCGCACGTGCTCGCGCCAGTCCAGACCGGCATGGGCGAAGGAGTGCTCCAGGAACTGCCGGACGCTGACCCCCTCGCCGGTCGCCACCACGTAGTCGTCGGGGGTGTCGCGCTGGAGCATCCGCCACATCGCGTCCACGTACTCGGGGGCGTACCCCCAGTCGCGGACCGCGTCCAGATTCCCCAGGTGCAGCCGGTCCTGGAGCCCCGCCTTGATGCGGGCCACGCCCCGGGTGATCTTGCGGGTCACGAAGGTCTCGCCCCGACGCGGGGACTCGTGGTTGAAGAGGATGCCGTTCACCGCGAACATCCCATACGCCTCACGGTAGTTGACCGTGGCCCAGTATGCGTACAACTTGGCCACGCTGTACGGGCTGCGCGGATGGAACGGAGTCGCCTCGTTCTGCGGGGGAGGGGTGGAGCCGAACATCTCGGAGGACGACGCCTGGTATACGCGGGTGTCGATGCCGCTGGCGCGGATCGCCTCCAGCAGCCTGATCGAGCCGAGGCCGGTGACGTCACCGGTGTAGAGCGGCGCGTCGAAGGAGACCCGGACGTGCGACTGGGCCCCGAGGTTGTAGACCTCGTCGGGCTGGATCTGGCGCAGCAGGTTCACCAGAGCCACACCGTCCGCGAGATCCGCGTGGTGCAGCACGAAGGAACGCTCCGCCTCCTCCGGGCCCTGGTAAATGTGGTCTATCCGCTCGGTGTTGAAGCTCGACGAACGGCGTATGAGCCCGTGGACCGTGTACCCCTTGTCGAGCAGCAGCTCGGACAGGTATGAGCCGTCCTGCCCCGTCACGCCGGTGATGAGTGCGGTCTTGGCCATGACTCCCCCCTTCTGTGGTCGCCTGAACGGCGGTGTGTTGCACCGGAATTGCATAAGGTGAGCGGTTTGCTACGAAAGGGCCGCAGTGTCGCCGGACCGCTGGCACAATCCGAGCCATGACGACTGATCTCCCCGGCGCTTCCCAGGAATCCGATCGCTCTCTACTTCCCCCCGGCGCACGCGTCTTCGTGGCGGGTCACCGCGGACTGGTCGGTTCGGCGGTGGTCCGCCGCCTGGCCGCGGACGGCTACGAGGTACTCACCCGAGGCCGCGACCTCCTCGACCTGCGCGACGGTGCGCGGACCGAGGCGTATCTGAGGGACGTCCGGCCGGACGCCGTCGTCCTGGCCGCCGCCAAGGTGGGCGGGATCATGGCGAACAGCACCTGGCCGGTGCAGTTCCTGGAGGACAACCTCCGCATCCAGCTGAGCGTGATCGCCGGCGCCCACGCGGCCGGCACGGCCAGGCTCCTCTTCCTCGGCTCCTCCTGCATCTACCCCAAGCACGCTCCCCAGCCGATCAGTGAGAACGCGCTGCTCACCGGCCCCCTGGAGCCGACCAATGAGGCGTACGCGCTGGCCAAGATCGCCGGAATCGTGCAGATCCAGTCGTACCGCCGGCAGTACGGAGCCTCGTACATCAGCGCCATGCCGACCAATCTCTACGGCCCCGGGGACAACTTCGACCTGGCCACCTCGCACGTCCTGCCCGCGCTCGTCCGCCGCTTCCACGAGGCGAAGCGTGACGGAGCACCCTCCGTCACCCTGTGGGGTTCCGGCACCCCTCGCCGGGAGTTTCTGCACGTCGACGACCTGGCCGCGGCCTGCACCCTGCTGCTGACCTCCTACGACGGCGACGAGCCGGTCAACGTCGGCTGCGGGGACGACTTGACCATTCGCGAACTCGCTGAAACCGTAAAAGATGTGACGGGGTATCAGGGGCGGATCGACTGGGACGCCTCGAAGCCGGACGGCACCCCGCGCAAGCTGCTGGACGTGGAGCGCCTGACGGCTCTCGGCTTCGCGCCCAAGATCTCGCTCAGGGACGGGATCGCCGGGACCTACGCCTGGTGGCGCGACCGGGACTCCGCCCAGGAGTGAGCCGGGCATGCCGGACAGCCCGGGTCGCCCGGACAGCCCGGGTCGCCCGGACGGCCCGGGCGACCCGGTGTCCCGCCGTGCGCGGGGCGCCCGGAGTGCTCGCATCGTCTCCATCCCGCCCTCAGTAGGCGCCACGGCCGTCGGTGACGGCACGCACCGTACGGGCCAGCAGGTTCATGTCGGTGGAGACCGACCAGTTGTCGACGTACCAGAGATCCAGCGAAACCGATTCCTCCCAGGAGAGGTCGGACCGGCCGCTGACCTGCCAGAGGCCGGTCAGCCCCGGTTTCACCGCGAGGCGTCTGCGCTCACGGTCGTCGTACTCCGCCGCCTCCTCGGGAAGCGGAGGACGAGGACCTACCAGGGACATGTCACCTCGCAACACGTTGAGGAGTTGCGGGAGTTCGTCGATCGAGGTGCGCCGCAGAGCCCTGCCGATCCCGGTCACCCGGGGGTCGCGGCGCATCTTGAACAACGGTCCCGCCCCCTCGTTGGCGGTGGTGAGTTCCGCCTTCCGGGACTCGGCGTCCACCACCATCGTCCGGAACTTCCACATGGTGAACGGCCGGTCGTGTTGTCCGTGCCGGATCTGCCGGTGGAAGACGGGGCCCCGCGAGGAGAGCCGTACGCCCAGCGCCACTGCCAGCAGCAGCGGCGCCAGCAGTGCCAGCCCGGCCAGCGCGCCGGACCGGTCCAGCACCGCCTTCAGCGCCGCCTGCGGGCCCCGCCGCAGGGGCGGGGCGACGTGCAGCAGGGTCATCCCGGCGACCGTGGCGGGCCGCACCCGGGCGGTGGTCACCCCGGTCAGCGCGGAGAGCACGCACAGCGCGAGGCCCCCGTCGTGCAGCCCCCAGCCGAGCCGGCGCAGCCGGTCTCCGCAGAGCAGTGGGCCGGGTGCGACGAGGACCAGGTCCGCGTCGTACGCGTACGCCCCGGCGAGCACGGTGGAGACGTCGTCGTCCGTGCCGTCGGCCCCGAGCCGCCCGGTCAGGGGCACCTGGAGATCCGGCTCCGCCGCCCCCACGGGGACGGCCGCGACGACGGCGTAACCCTCACGCCGCGCGCGGGAGCCGAGGGCGTCGGCCACGGTGTCCACGCCGGACGCCTCGCCGACGACGAGGACCCGCTGGGCCGGACGGCGGTGCGTGGATCGGGCTCGCCGCCGGACCGCCGAGACCACCGCGGCCGTCACCGCGCCGCCGGGCGCGGCGGCCACCAGGGCGACCGTCGGATCGACGGCGTCGCCGGTGACGGCCCAGGCGACGGCGAGCAGGCCGACGAAGACCAGCCAGTCCCCGAGGACTTCCGCCGTTCCGCTCGTGCTTCTCGGCGATGCTGTCGTCCAGCGCCCGCGCACGGCCCGTACCCCGGCCCAGACGAGGGCCGCGACGACCGCGGTGGGCAGGGCCGCAGGCTGCCCCCGCGAGGACAGGACGGCCCAGGCGGGAACGGCCATGCCCGCGGTCTCGGTCAGGACCGCGACAGGCGTTCCCCAGTGGGCCTTCCGTCGGCCGGGCGGTAGGTGGTCGGTCAGGTCGCGCTGTGCTGTAGGGGCCCTCCAGAGCTGTTCGAGGGCCGTCGTGCGGTTCCGGGGTGCCGTGGAACGCGGGCGTGGAAGACGCCGCAGTCCCACGGGTCCGGATATGTCGGAGTCGGGTGTTTCGACATGCCCCATGAACCCCCCAGTCACAGTTGCATCCCCGAACGCGGCGCATCCGTCGGTCCCGGGGACCGGCGGATGCGCCGTCGCTCGGTGTGCACGATATCCACACACGTGCCATTTCGCTGGGGTTCACGTGAAGTTCAGACACATCGGCGGCTTCCGCCGCGATCCAGGTTCATTCGTCATCTCCGCTTCTGTTGAGCCTTGTTGGGGCAGGTGTGCAAGGAGAGGTGACCCGGCAGGAGGACCGACCGGGCGCAACGTGGACGAATTGAACTCGCCTGTCCATGCGGGAAGTTATGCATTGCGGCATGGCAAGTGCGCCTGGCTGCGGGGAAGTTAGGCACATCACATGAGGTTTGATTCGGTGATCCGTGGTGGGTGGCCGGGGTGCGGCCCGGTCCGCCGGCCGGTGCGGCTCGCCGGGGCGTCGCGTCGGCACGGCTTGCCGGGGCGTGCGGCGCTGTACGGGGCGGTGCGGGGAATCGGTGCGGGCGTCCTCGGCGTGCGCGTAGGGGTGTCCGGATTCCGGGGCGTGGAGTCGTCGAATCCCGCATGTTCGATGCGGATATCTCGAACGAAAATGTTTCGTTTGTGACGCGCCATTGTTTCGGCGGCAATTCATGCCGCAGGATCTGTCTCAGCGCCGACGAACGGCTCAGGGCGGCACTCGCAGGAGTGTTATGTGCCTGAATCGTCAGGTAAGCCCAGGCCATCGCTCTCTCGCTCGAACGGGCGAAGGGGCGGAGTGCCACCTGTCTTTTTCCGAGAGAGTTTCGGAAGAGCGAGAGGCGGACCAGAGCTCTGGTCGGTGCGACGCACCCCAGTCCCACCCTTATGAGGAGTTGCACCATGCTGTCCAGACGACTCGCCCTCGCCGTCGCCACGGGTGCCGTGGCCGCGCTGACCCTCGGCACCGCCGCCCAGGCGGCCCCCGCCCGTCACGCCGGGCACGAGGCGACGCTGCGTACCCTCGCCGAGCGTCCGGACCTGCTCATCGGGACGGCCGTCGACACGAGCGCGTTGGCGGCCGACGCGCCCTACCGGGCGGACGTGGCCTCCGAGTTCAGCTCGGTGACCGCCGAGAACGTCATGAAGTGGGAGGTCGTGGAGCCCGTCCGCGGCGCCTACGACTGGTCGCAGGCCGACCGGTTGGTCAAGTTCGCCAAGAAGAACGGGCAGGAGGTGCGCGGTCACACGCTGGTCTGGCACAACCAGCTCCCGGCCTGGCTCACTTCGGGCGTCTCGGACGGCTCGATCGACGCGAACGAGCTCCGGGGCATCCTGCGCAAGCACATCACCGACGAGGTCCGCCACTTCAAGGGCGAGATCTACCAGTGGGACGTCGTCAACGAGGTCTTCAACGAGGACGGCACCTACCGGGACTCCCTGTGGCTGCAGAAGCTCGGGCCGTCCTACATCGCCGACGCCTTCAAGTGGGCCCACGCGGCCGACCCCAAGGCGAAGCTCTTCATGAACGACTACAACGTCGAGGGCGTCAACGCCAAGTCCACCGCCTACTACGACCTGGCCAAGAAGCTCCGCGCGCAGGGCGTACCGGTCCAGGGACTGGGTATCCAGGGTCACTTGGACATCCAGTACGGCTTCCCGGGGGACGTCGGTGACAACCTCGCCCGCTTCGACGCCCTCGGTCTGCAGACCGCCTTCACCGAGATCGACGTGCGGATGACGCTGCCGGCCGACGACACCAAGCTGGCCCGCCAGGCCCAGGACTACCGCAGGCTGCTCGACGCCTGCGTCGCCGTCAAGGGCTGCAAGTCCTTCACGGTCTGGGGCTTCAGTGACAAGTACTCCTGGGTGCCGGGCACGTTCTCCGGCCAGGGTGCCGCGAACATCATGGACGAGAACTACGTGCGCAAGCCCGCGTACACGGCGCTCGCCGACGGCCTCCGCGCCGAGGTGGACGGTCATGATCGGGTCGTACCCGTGAGGCGTTGGCGGCGCAGGCCGGGACGCTGGTGAGCTGGCTGGAGGAGGATGCGTCGGAGGCGGTGACGGTCGCGG
>NZ_JBSFVR010000428.1:0-5907 GCF_053592415.1 Streptomyces sp. NPDC002690
TGATGTTCGCGAAGATGGGGCTCTCCGGCAGTCTCGTCGGACTCGCCATCGTCTACATCGCGCAGACGGCCCCGGTTCGTCCGCGACCCGTACCGTCTTGCCCCTGCCGACGGTGCGGCTGCCGGTGCCGGGCGGGAAGAGCGCAGCCAGAGAGCGTCCGAGCGTGGTGTTGTCGCCGTCGGCGGCGAGAACGGGCAGGTCGCCCACAGCGACGACGGTGCCGCCGCCCCGGACGAACGAGGTCAGGGTGTGCACCGCGGCCGTCTCCAGTACGGGGGCCACCGGCAGCACCACCAGGTCGTAGGACGCCTCGCCGACCCGCAGGACACCGTCGCGCGGCTCGGCGTGCGCGAGCAGGTCCGGGTCACCGGCCAGGGCGCCCTCGTGCACCAGGTCGAAGTCGACCTGGGCGCGCTCCAGGGCGAACGCGGTCTCGTCGAAGGCGGTGTCGACCTCGCCCTGGCGGGCGGTGGCGGTGAACTGCTCGGCGGCGCGCTGAGGTTGCAGCAGCGCGGTACGGGCCCCCGAGGTGCCGCGGGCCAGCTCCATGACCCGGCCGATCCACGCGGTGATCGGAGGCATCGCCCACCACCACGGGTTGCGGGGGCCGAACGGCGGCGCGAAGTAGACATGGGTCTCGTCGGTCCAGAGCGCGTGCAGCGCGGTGAAGTTGATGCCGCGGGTCGCGTACGCGCCGAGCAGGGCCCGTACGAAGTCGGGGGCGACCTGCCAGCCCATGTTGCCGAACGCCTCCATCAGCACGCGCGGGCGCCCCATCTGGTGGGCGACGGAGGCGGGGTTGCGGGGGTCCATGGTGGGGGTGGCGAGCTCGTACTCGCCGGTGATCGCGTCGCCGCCCGGTACCTGCGCCCACTGGTTGACCTTGTGCAGGTCACCGGTGGACTGCAGGCGCTTGGAAGGGGACGTCTCGTCGTAGAGGGGGTTGGTGATCAGGCTCACGCCTCGGTCGCCGTACCACTTGGCCTGCTTGGCGAAGTACTGGGCGAACCGGTTGGACACGGCCTCCCAGTAGCGGCCGTGCAGAATCCTTCCCTGTTCACCGAGTTCGTCGAAGGCGCTTGCGTAGGCGGCACCGGGCTCGGCGCCGACAGCCTTCAGCTCCGCGGCGAGCGCGGGCGACCAGGGCCTGCGCTTGAACGGGTGCGGGGCGGCGGAGGCGATGAACGGCTCGTCGTCCCAGAACCCCTTGATCACCGAGCCGAAGTAGCGACGGAAGCGACGGTGGTACTCGCCGGGCACCATGTCGAGGAAGAGTTCGACGGGCTCGTCGTCGAGGAGGTCGGCGTACCCGCGCGTGTAGCCGCTGGAGTCGTCGGTGAGCGTCACACCGCCGAACAGGTCGATCTGCCAGCGCCCCGCGGGCACCTGCCAGGTGCCGTCGAGGTGTCCGGTGAGCTCGACGAGGTCACCGGCTTCGGTGGAGTCCACCGGGCGGGCGGTGGCGGCGACCGGGCGAGCGGCTCCTCCGGGCAGGTCCCGGACGGCGAAGTCGCCCGCGGCGGAGGACCGGTCGAAGGACTGCCGGTAGAGGTCGGTGCCGTCGGCAGCGGTGACGGTCAGGCCGTCCCACAGGGAGCGCTGGCCGTCCCGGGCGTGCACGCCGACGCCGCCCCCGGACAGGGTCCCGTCGGTGACGGTGCCTTTGTCCTTGCCGTCGAGGGTGACGGTGGCCGTGTCTCCGGTCACCCGGACGGTCAGGGTGTGGAACTTGGTCTTGTTGAAGCCGTCGGTGCGTGAGGACCGGGCGAGTTCGGTGACCTCCCCGCCGGTGATCCGGCTGATGGTGACGACACCCGTCTGCTCGAACTCCACCAGCAGCGCGTCGTCGCCCGCCTCCGAGGCCTTCACCAGCATCCCGGACGCGACGACGTCCGGCTTGGCGCTCGCGGAGACCGTGCAGTCGCCCCATCCGGCGCTGTCGGTCAGCACGGCGGGGCCCACCAGGACTGCCGCATCCGCCACCAGGTTTCCGGCGTCGACGCCGACACCGGTGGTCCGGGCCGGGTCCACCCTCGCCGGTCCCTGGACGACGTGGGTGGAGCGCCACAAGCCCTTCAGCCGCAGGTCGGGCCGGGCCTCGTAGGTGCGTGAGCCGACAGTGCCGCCCTGGGCGATCAGGTAACCGGCCCGGCCACTGGGGAAGTGGTTGTCGTTGAACAGCCACACCTTCATGCCGGTCTTCTCAGCGGTGACGAGCACGTGCTCGATGATGTCGAACCAGCCCTCGGTGAAGAAGGCGGGCTGCATCGCGTCGTTGTCGTAGGGGAAGACGATGACCTCGTACATGCCCTTGGAGCGGAGGTCGGCCATCTGGGTCTCGACGAGTTCGTTGGTGACCGGGCCGTTCCAGTACCAGTACACGGCGGGCCGGCTGTCGCGACCGGGGTCGGCGAAGTCGATGTCGCCGAAGGCCGGCAGGGAGGCCGCCGCCGTCCCGCCGGCGTGCGTGGACTGCCCGGAAGCGAACGCGGGCAGGCCGTTGAGGAAGCCGCCCGTGACGGTCGCGGTGGTGAGCGCTGCCAGGCCCACGAAGCGGCGCCGGGTCGGGTGGGAGGTGCCTTCGGGAGAGCTGAACATGTGCGACATGGCTCTGCGGTCTGCTTCCTGTACGGGAGTTGCGCGAGGACGGCACGCCACGCGTGCTGCGTGACGGCACGGGGAAGGGCGGTCCCTCTGTCGGGGCGACGGCGCCCGGCTGTCGGCGCCGGGGGCGTGCCCGGATCGGACCTGGGGTGCGGCGTGCCCGGATCGGACCCGAGTACGCCCGGGCCGGGCCGGAGCGCATCGGGGCCCCGGCCGGCCCGAGGAGGACCACCGGCGGGTCCACGGCCGGAGGAGGCCTCAGACGCCGGGGGAGGGCCTCACCCGCGGGCCATCGCCGCCACGTCCCGGGGCGACAGCACCCGGTTGTGGAGGCGGAAGTCCGCCACGGCGCCGTGCAGATAGGGGTGGGTGGCGTTCTGCGAACGCCCGAGGTAGTTCTTGGTCGTCCCGCCGAGCAGCAGCGGTGAGCAGACCATGGTCTCGTTGCGCCCGGTCTCGGCCCCGTCGATGTACAGCACTCCCGTGCCGCCGCCCAGGGTGAGCGCCACGTGGACCCACCTGCCCAGCGGCAGGGACACGTCGGCGTCCACGACGTCCTCCGCCTCCATCCCGGCGATCTTGAGAGCGGCCCGCGGACAGCCCGTTCCGGTACGGGCGGCGAGGAAGAGGTAGGTGCTCTTGTGGTAGCCGAGGTCGAAGATCCGCGCCGAGTTGGCCACCGAGTCCAGACGCGCCCAGGCGCTCACCGTCAATTCGCCCAGGCCGCTCGGCAGCCCGCGGGCCAGCACGACATGGCCGCTCGTGCCGTCCAGGGCCACGGCTTCGGCGGCTCCTCGTCCGGCGGTCCATGACGCACCCCCGGCGAGCAGGCCCTCGGGATGGCGTCCGGTGGCGTCGGCGACGGCGGTGCCGGTGCCCTCGTCGAGCGGGTAGCGGGCGACTTCCCGGGGGCGGTCCTGGCGGGGCGGACGCGCGAAGTAGACGTTGTAGTGCTGATGGTGGACCTGGTGGAAGGGCCGCAGGGTCACCGGCGCCCCGTCCGCGCGCGCCGTGAACACGGTTCCACCGCCGGAGACCCGGCGGACCGGGCCGTCGTCGAGGGCGGGGATGGTCACGGACGCGGTCGTCCCGTACTCGCCCGCCAGTACCAGCGGCCCGTAGGACAACCCCACGACGTGCGGGTTGTCCGGGGCGGGACGTTCCACGATCTCGCGGGGCAGGGTCATCACGACGGTGTCGCCGGACCGCCACTCCCGGTCGAGGGTCGCGTAGGTTCCCGGCTTTACGTCGCGGCAGACGGTGCGGCCGTTGACGGTGATGCGGGGAGACTGCGGGCGCGTACCGTCGGCGAGCCATCCCGGTATCCGCATCCGCAGCCGGAACCGGGACGGCGGACCGGTGACCGTGAGCCGGACCCGCCCGGACTCCGGGTATCCGCCGCTCTCTTGACGTATCGTCACGCCCTGTTCCCGCCAGTGCAGTTCGGAGGGGATGAAGAGGTTGACGTACAACTCGGGGCGTCCGGCACCGGTCGAGCGGAAGTAGATGCTGTCCGCGAATTTCGTGTGGGTCTCCAGGCCGGTGCCGTGGTCGCAGGAGAAGTTGTCGTAGTCGCCGCTGTAGCTGCCTGGCGCCGCGCCCAGACCGCCCTTGGGCTGCCGCTCGGACCCCGCCCACAGTCCGGTGTAGTAGGTGACGAAACCGTGCGGGGAATCGGGGTCCTGCTCACCGAGCATCTGGTTGTACAGGGCCCACTCGTAGTGGTCCATGCGCTCGGCCCGGGAGGGGTCGTCCAGGAACAGCCGCCGACCCAGCTTGAGCATGTTGTACGTGTTGCAGTTCTCGCAGGTCTCCTCGGAGAGACGGCTGACGATCTCGCCGGGCGGGCCGAAGAACTCCTGGTTGGCGTTGCCGCCGATGACGTACGAGTGGTCATGGACAACGATGTCCCAGAAGTTCGAGGCGATCGCGTGGTAGCGCCGCTCGCCGGTCGCCTCGTACATCCGGGCCGCGCCTACGATCTTGGCGATCTCGGTGTTCGCGTGCCGGCCGTCCAGCTCGTCGCGCCCCTCGGCGAGCGGGCCGAACAGGTTCTCCTGGTCGAACCGGCGGGCCGTGCGCAGGGCCGCCGGATTGCCGGTGGCCAGATACAGGGCGGCCAGCACGTCGTTCATGCCACCCCACTCCACCCGTCTGACGTTGTCGAGCTGATCCGGACCGAGCGGTGCGGTGCGGCGGTCGGCCCAGGCGGTCATGGCTTTGAGGACGTCAAGTGCCGTCTCGTTCCCGCACAGTTGGTACTGGTCGAGCAGGCCGGCCATGATCTTGTGGATCGTGTAGTACGGCGCCCAGGGCTTCGACCCCGCCTCCAGGGCGGCGAACACCTGCTCGGGGAAGGCCGAGAGGTAACCCTCGCCATATCCCGCCGCGGGGGAAGCCGCCTGACACTCACTCAGGACATCGACGATGCGGCGGCCCTTGTCCGCGTACGTGTCGTCCCCGGTGTTGGCGTGCGCGAGTGCGAGACCGGAGAGCAGGTGCCCGGTGGTGTGGCCGCGCAGCTGGACGTCCGGGGCCTCCCAGCCGCCGCAGGGCTGCGCGCTCGACGGCAGGCCGACGTTGGTGCGGAAGGTGTGCAGCAGGCGGTCGATGTCGACGGCTTCGAGGTAGGCGCAGGTGCGCCGCATGTTGTCGAGAAACGGGCTGTCCAGCAGCAGGACCGACCCCATCGCGAACTCGGCCAACGCGGGGCGGGAGGCCGTGGCCCCGGCCCGTGGAGCATGGCTGTCGGCCGCGGCGGGCTGCCCTCCGGTGACCGCCCATGCACCGGCCGCCATCCCCGTTCCGATGACGAACCGCCTTCGCGTCAGGCTCTGTCGTGGCATGCGGCGACCCCTCTCACAGCGTGAGCGTTGAATCGTTTTTTTGGATGACGGTCACTCTGATGAAGGGGATCGCCGTGCGTCAAGATGTGTGTAGCAGCTCTTTTTTCAAACCTATTGTCTTGGGCACATCAAAGGCATAAGTTTCCGGCGCATCGATTGAATCGTTTGAAACATTCAATCCGGACTCACGTCCCGGGTACGGCACCTCGTGCCCCCGGTGGGCCGGACTCGTGCCTGTGATGGGCCGGACTCGTGCCCCCGATGGGCCGGACTCGTGCCCCCGATGGGCCGGACTCGTGCCCCGGTGGGCCGGACAAGGAGCGACATGAGCCTGCGACGGCGAACAGTACTGACGATGGGTGCCCTGGCCGGTGCGGCCGCGTCCTCCCTGCCCCTGACGGCGGTTCCCGCGGCGGCGAAGGACCGCACCGGCCGCGCCGCGCCGCGCGGATTCGCC
>NZ_JBSFVR010000429.1:0-5893 GCF_053592415.1 Streptomyces sp. NPDC002690
GTCCAGGGCCGCCAACCGGTCGTTGAGTTTCTGCACCCACGCGTGATCCTGGCCCAGGTGGTGCGTCAGCGGCTGCACCACGAAGTGGCGCCCCGCGTGGCTCATGCCGGTCGTGAGGAAGCCGGAGAGGAATGTCCCGCCCGTGGTGCTGAACTGCCCTGTCGTCAGCACGTTGTACGCGCCCTCCGACAGGTTCTGCGACACGCCTTCGAGCAGCATGTCGGTGCCGTACTGACCCAGCAGGAAGCCTTTCGACGGACCGATCCCGGCCTTCGACATGGCGTCGGGGAGATCGTCCGCCAGTACCCGCAGCGCCGGCCCTTCCACCCGGCCCGCGAGCTCCTCGCGGAGAGCCCTGCCGACGGTGGCCGCCGATCCCGGCCCGGTCCACTCCCTGAGCACCGTCTTCGCCCAGCCGGTTCCCACATCCCGGGCCTGCTCCTTGGTCATGCCCTTCAGCCCCGACCGGGCGAACTGGTCGCCGACGCCGCGTACGAACGCCTTCGCCAGGGACTCGTTCGCGGACTTGTTCAGGCCCTTGGCCAGCTCGCCGTTCATCCCGCCGAGCGTGCCGACGAGATCGTCGGCGAAACGCCTGCCGTCGCGGGCGGAGCCGCTGAGGGAGGCGAGCTTCCTGCCGGTCTCCTGGGTGAGGAGCTTGGTGAAGTCGTTGCCGAGCATCCGGCCGATCCGCGCGCCCGCCTTGGCACCGGCGAAGCTCATCGCTCCGCCCACCAGTCCCTGAACCGCTCCGTAGGCCAGAGCCTGCATCGTGGAGTCCGTACTCCAGGTATCGCGGTTGCCCATGGCCATCTGGACGCCCTGGATGAGGGCGTCCATCGCCAGCCCCATCGCGACGCTGACCGCCGTGTGCACCGCGATGCTCCGGACGAGCGCCCGGATCAGCCGGGGCACCAGCAACCGGACCAGCATGGTCAGCAGCGAGACATGGGCGGTGACCGCCTGACCGAGGCCGGGCACCCACCAGACCGCCGCCTCGAAGATCATCTCCGCGATGAGCTCGATCATCTGCGCGAGGATCATCCACTTGACGTACTCGGCGTCGGTCGCGGTGTCGTCGGCGATCTGCGCGAGGTTGGCCGCCTGGTCCTTCACCCCGGCGAGCGCGGGGGCCTCGCCGCCCGTGAGCAGCTCGGCGTAGCGGACGAAGGCCTGGGCCGCCTCGCCCGAGAAGTTCTCCCTGATGTACCTGGCCAGCTCGGCGAGTTCGTCCCGCATGGTGTCGAAGTCCTCGGCGGTGGACTCGTACAGGTCGGCGGCCTCGCGCAGTTCGTCCTCGTTGATCGACGGCCACTCCATGCCGGTGAGGGCCTTCATCAGCTCCTGCGCCTGCGGGCTGGGGGTCAGCACGGGCGCCGCCGGGAGGTTTTCACGTCAGGAGTCCTCGGTCCAGGCGGCGCCGATCTGCTGGGCCTCGGTCTCCGCCCTGTCGAAGATCTTCATCGCGTCGGTGCCGTCGACGCCGAGCTGGTCGACGAGGACGTTCAGCAGATCGAGGGTCTGGGTGATCGGAGGCATTCCGGCGGTGATGGCCTCGCGGTACTGCTTCGACGCCTCGTCCTCGCCGTCGCCGCCGCCCCGCGCGTTGATCTCGTTGATCCGCGCGACGTTCTGGTTGACACGGTGCAGCGCGTCCGCCGCGCCGGGGTACTGCGCGAACAGCGCCTTGAGCTGCTCGGTGGTGCGCAGGTCCTCACTCATCGGCCCATCCCTTCCGTGCGGCTGCGCCGTCCCGTGGGGCCTCGCCCGCCATCGGATCGGCGGTGGCGGCACGCAGAGGGGCCAGCAACTCCTCCAGCGCGCTGCCGGACTCCATGGAGCGGCGCATCGCGGCGCCCGCGCCCCGCAGGGGCGCGAACGCCTCGTAAGCCTCCCGGCCCGCCTGCTCCTGGGCCCTGGTGACCACGTCGAGCAGGACCTTGCCCAGCCGGGCCGCGTCCAGCCGACGATGGTCCTCGGTGTGGAACTTGATCTCACGGACGTCCCCGCGCGCGCCGACGGTCACGCTGACGGAACGGTCCTTCGAACGCACGGTGATGGTCCGCGCCGCAAGCTCCCGCTGGGTTTCCAGGAGGCGGTCCCGCTGGGCGCGCAGACTCGTCGTCATCTCCCCGAGCTGCTCCTGGAGCACGGAGGCGATGGCCGGAGCCGGCCCCCGTGACTGTCGTTCCTCCATCAGCCGATCACTCCTGTTCCGCCGGTGCGCCGTGTTCCCCAGGTGTCCTCGTCCTCGTCGAGGTAGCTCTTGCGTTCCCGGTCCTGCCCTTGTCCGGCCCCGCCCGGCGACATGCCGCCGCCCATCGGGGGAGTCGTGGGGCTGCTGGACGTGGTGGAACGCCGGCTGCTGAGCGCCGCCTCCCCGGCCGCGCCGGTGACGGGCTCGGTCGAGGACGTGCGCACCCGGGTCGCGCGCGAGGCCGCCGTCTCCCCGGCGGCCTTGGTGTAGTCGGTGTAGCTGCCGTCCGGCTGCTTCACGCGCAGGGTCGCCCCGGCGTTGCGGGCGGTTTCGAGCGCGTCCGCGTCGAGGCCGGTGGTGCGCGTGGAGGAACGCGCGCGCTGGAGGGACTGTTCGAGGGCGCGCTGCCGCGCGGCGCTCTGCTGCTGGCCCTTCAGCTGCTCCTCGTACGCCTTGTCCTGCGCCTCGGCGGCGTCCTCCAGGGCCTGGGACCGCCGGATCTGGGCTTGCTGGGTCTGGTAGGCGCCCGCCGGAGCCTTGACCAGGCTGCCGTTCGTGTTTCGCAGGAGGCCACCGCCCGGAGCGGTCACCGTGCCGTCGGCGTTGATGACCGACCCCGTCGGATACGCTCCGCCGTCGTACCCGGTCCCGCCGTCCGTGAGACCGAGGCCGCCCGTGCTGACGCCGTCGGAGCTCAGCTCTCCGGAGCCCGCCTGGGCGGCGGCGTTCTGGAGGGCCTGCTCGCGCAGGGCGGCGGTGTCCGCCACGTTCGTGGTGTCCGCCGCGTCGTCGGTGTAGGCCGCCGATGTGTCGTCGACCTGTGCGGACCCGGGGCCGGCGGCGAAGGACTGGGCGGCGAGGCTGTCGCCGTCCGTCGTGGCACCTTCGTCCGTGAGGGACTCCTGTTCCTCGGCCCGTGCCGCCTCGGCGGCCCGCGCGGCGGCGTCCGCCGCGGTGGCCGGGGTACCGTCCGCCTGGGTGCCGTAAGGGCTCGCGCTGTAGGTCTCGGCGCTGTTCGGCGTGCGCCAGTTCGGCGCGGTCACGCCGGGGACGAGAGCAGCGGCCGTGCTGTACGCACCCTCGACGGCGGGCAGTTGGACGTGCGCGGCCGCGTCCAGATTGTCCACGACTCCGATCTTCCAGTCCTGCTTGGCCCGGTCTTCCAACCGGTCCCAGAAGCCCTGGTCGGAGGGTGAGCCGAACGGGGTCTGGACGACCGGTCCCGCCGTTCCGCTCACCGTCTGGGCGGTCTGTCCGACGAACGGATCGAAGGCCTGGTGGAACAGATGAACGACCCGCTGGGCGGGCCAGGCGCCGGGACTGTTCCTCCAGGTCTCGTAGGCGCGGCTGAGCGCCATGGTGGAATCGCGCAGCTGACTGCGGGCACGGTCGATCTCCCCGGTGAACTCCCGGGGAGTCGTCATCTGCACAGCCAGGTCCTCGAACTCGTTGGCGATGCCCGTGAGCGCGTCCTTGAGGGCGCCGGCCGCGCTGCCCTGGAGCTCCGCGTCGGGCACGTCGATGTCGCGGGCCATGCCCGTGATCAGTTCGTGGGTGGCCATGAGGTGGTCGTGTACGCCCCGCGCGGCCATCACCGCAGAGTCGAAGCTGAGGAGCTTCACCATGTCGGTGCCCGCGTCGGAAGCGCCCCCGTACAGCCGGTCGATCGGTTCGCTCATGAACCGGTGGAGAGGTGTGTCCCCCTCGTTCGAGCCGATGTCCGGGGAGAGGCGGACGCCGACGCGGTAGTAGAGCACCGTGGGGAGCAACAGCGGATCGGTGAGGATCCAGGGGATCGACACGGCCAGGTCCCAGCCCTCCGGCGGACCGCTCTGCGCGCTCGCCGGTTCCACCATGTGCTCGGCGAACCAGCTCGCGTAACCCTCTCCGCTGCCCGCGACCTGCTCCCTGGTGGTGGGTTCCTGCCCGGTGTACAGGGAGAGCGCGTCCTCCCAGGACCCTTCCGCCATCCGTCGTGCTCCTCTCGCGGGGCCGCGTCGCCCGTATCGCCGCTACGCGGTGGGGGCCCCGGCCGGGGCGGTTGTCGTCGTGCTCGTCGATCCGCCGAAGGCCGCCAGGGCGTCCCGCAGATCGGCCATCATCTCGGCGGCGGTCAGCGCCGCGCCCTCCTCGCCCTCCTTCTGAAACTGGTGGGCGAGGACGAGGTCCTTGACGAGACCACCGAGATTGGTCTCCATCGAGGCCAGTTGCGTCTCCATGGCTACCGCGAACGCCTTGAACTTGTCCTGCAGGGCCGTGGCACTCACCGCGCCCTTGCCGGAACCGGCGTAGATGTGCGGGTAGATGCCGCTGCCGCCCTTGCCGGCGAAGGTCTGCAAGGTCAGCCGCGACGGATTCTTCATCAACGCCTCGATGACTCCGTTGAGTTGTGCGACCGTCCGGTCGATCGCCGCCTGGTCGACTTTGTAGGTACCCGTGCCGTCGCCGGTCGCCTGATCGGCCATCACTGCGCCGACAGTTGGCGGCCGCCGGCCAGGTCGGCCTGGATCTGGAGGTCCACCATGTTGGTGAGGGCCTGCGTGCCCTGGGTGAAGGTCGTGTTCATCTTGTTGATCGCCGCGTTCACCGTGCCCTGGAACTCGGCCCACGCCTGCGCGGAGTCGCCGGAGAACGACTGCTGGAGCGGCCGGATGCGGTCCAGCATGTCCTGCAGGGCCGCCGTCATCGCGGCATTGGCCTGCCCCATGTCGTCGATCGCGGCGTTGGCCGCGGCCTTCTTCAGTTCGACGTCCGCCATGTCGTTCTCCTCGATGCGTTGATGTGTTCCGGTCCTCGGTGGTCCCGAGGTCGTACGTTCCCGCCATGACGGGCGAGCAGGGGCGGCTACTTGCCGCTGAGCGCCGCGTAGGCGCTCTCGCCCTCGTCGGAGAAGGTGCCGCCGGACGGGCTCCACGCGGCGGAGTACTGCTGGGCGTCCATCTCGCCGGTGTTGTGGGTCTGGTCGGCGGCGGTCAGGGCCTGGTGCAGGGAGTCCACGCGCTGTTTCACGGTGTTGTAGACATCCAGCCACTCTTCGAGCTTGTTGGTGAACGAGGTGGCGGACGCGGCGACGTACGAGATCCGGACGTCGTCGTGGATCTGCCGCACGGTGTTGGCGGCTTTCGCCATCGCGGCGACGTTGTCCTCCAGCGCCTGGCGGGCGAGGTCGATCGCCGCCTGTTCCCTGTTGTAACGGTCCGAACCACCCACGGTGTCCGCGTAGTCACTCATGTCACGTTCTCCTTTGCCGTGCGCGCCCGAACTGATGGCACGTCACCTTAGTTGCTGATACCGAAAGTTGTGGAGGAAAACAACCTCAAATAAAGCTCAGAGAATTCCCGGCTTTCAATCCGCCGGCCCGCATTGCGCACTCGTATACGAACGGGCCGTCCTGACGGGTTCGTCGCCGCCGTCATTCGGCCCTGCGGCCGATAGCGGTCCGGCCCGATTCGCGGCCGCCGGATCGAGAAGCGGGCCCTGCGGAAAGAGCCTCAGCAGACGGTACGGGAGGCGCACCGCCGACGACGCCTCGTATCCCAGTTGTTGCGCGGCCTTCGGGGCCAGTGGGTAGGCCACTCCCGCATCCGTCACCAGGTACTCGGAAGGTGGCCGGCTGATGAACGCGCAGACGGTACGCCGCAGAGCCGCCGGGGTCACCTTCCTGCTGGTCCCCGCCGTGCTGGTGTGGGTCTCGGT
>NZ_JBSFVR010000430.1:0-5838 GCF_053592415.1 Streptomyces sp. NPDC002690
TGGCGAACCCGTCCCCTCGTCGGACGACTTCACCGTCTCCTCGATCATCCCGGAGCAGCAGCAGCCGCCCCTGTCCCCGGCTCCGCAGCTCTCGGCCGCAGGCTTACGGGCAGCCGCAGTTCGGGCAGCAGCCCCCGCAGGCGTACGGGCAGCAGCCCCCGCAGTTCGGGCAGCAGCCGCAGGCACCTTTCGGGCAGCAGCCCGGCGGACTCCCGCAGGGGGTGCCCCAGGGCGCCCCGGCGACCGGAGCCGGACTCGCGGCGGCACTCCAGCCCTACAAGGAGAAGCCGACCGGGCAGCGCTGGACGCCGCAGAACCAGCAGCTCATGCGGGTCGATCTCACCCTCGGCGGCAATGCCGTGCTGGCCCGGCAAGGCAGCATGGTGATGTACCAGGGCAAGGTCGACTTCGGCTACAAGGGCGCCGGCTTCACCGGCCGGGTCGTCGGCAACGCCACCGGCCAGGAGATGCAGCTCATGCGCTGTACCGGCCGAGGGCAGGTCTTCCTCGCCGAGGAGGGTGCCCACCTGCACCCCATCGAGCTCCAGGGCGACGGCATCTGCGTCTCCGCGGAGAACGTCCTGGCCTTCGACGAATCGCTCAGTTACGAGGTCCGCAGGGTGGAGGGCCACGGCATCCCCGGCGGAGCCCTGTTCACCATGCAGTTCCAGGGCACCGGCACCGTGGTCGTCAAGACGCACGGTGTGCCGGTCGTCCTGCCGGTCACGCCGACCACCTTCGCCGACTGCAACGCCGTCGTCGCCTGGTCGTCGGCCGCCCAGGTCATCATCTCCAGCCAGGTCCGGCTGCGCCGCAACGCGTACCCCGGCCACAGCGGGGAGACCGTGAACCTCCAGTTCCGGGGAGCCCCCGGGAACTTCATCGTCGTCCAGCCCTACGAGGTCTGAGGGAGCCTGCCATGAACCAGCAACTCGCGGGCTACGCCCCGACCCCCGTCACCGCGCGGATGGAGAACCACGGCCACTCGATGCTCAAGGTGGCGATGGCCACCGGCCAGGACCTCTACGCCCGTACGGGTTCGATGGTGGCCTACGAAGGCTTCATCCAGTACGAACCCAACCCGCCCGCCGTCCGGCAGATCGCCTCCCAGTGGGTCACCGGTGAGGGCACCCCCGTCATGAAGTGCTCCGGCGACGGACTGCTCTACCTCGCCGACTACGGCGCCGACGTGGTCGTGATCAACCTCAACAACGAGTCGATCTCGGTCAACGGCACCAACCTCCTCGCCTTCGACGCCCACTTGGGCTGGGGCGTCGAGCGGGTCAAGGGGATGGCGAAGTTCGCCGGCCAGGGCCTGTGGAACGTCGTCGTGGAAGGCACCGGATGGGTGGCCATCACCTCCCGGGGCACCCCGATCGTGGTCGACTGCGGCCGGGGCGAGGACGAGACGTACGTCGACCCGGACGCGCTCGTCGCCTGGTCGCCGAACCTCAAGATCAAGGGCAAGCGGAGCTTCAAGGCGAGCGCGCTCATCGGGCGGGGCAGCGGCGAGGCCTATCAGATGGCCTTCTCGGGCCAGGGCATCGTCGTGGTCCAGCCGAGCGAGGACAGCACCGACCGCCTCCGCGTCCGGTCCTGAAGGGAGGGAGAGACACCATGCAGAGTCCGCTTTTCGCCCATACCGAGCAGCAGTCCTCGGAGCGGTACACCGTCCAGAACCCGCAGCTGCTGCGGGTCTCCCTGACGGGCAGCGACGCCGTGCTCGCCCGCAAGGGCGCCATGGTCGCCTACCAGGGGCTGATGGAGTTCGACGGCGAGTACCAGTCGAACTCCCAGCGCAACGCCCGCGCCCGTACGGGAGAGGGCCTCGACCTGATGCGCTGCACGGGCCAGGGCACCGTGTACTTCGCCAACCTCGCGCAGTACATCCACGTGGTCGACGTCGACCACGCGGGGATGACGGTCGACAGCGCCTACGTCCTGGCGCTCGACTCCTCGCTGCACACCGAGGTCATCGCCGTGGACAGCCAGTACGGCATCTCCGGCACCGGCAAGTACCAGCTCAACATCACCGGCACCGGCAAGGTCGCGCTGATGACCTCGGGCCAGCCGCTGACGCTCCAGGTCACCCCGGACAAGTACGTCAACGCCGACGCCGACGCCATCGTCGCCTGGTCCAGCTCGCTCCGGGTCCAGATGCAGGCGCAGACACACTCCTCGGGCGTCATGCGCAGGCGGGGCAACACCGGCGAGGGCTGGGAGCTGAGCTTCCTCGGCGAGGGCTTCGCGCTGGTCCAGCCCAGCGAGGTCATGCCCCCGCAGCACGCCCAGATCGGCCAGGGAATCCGCGGCCAGTACGGCGTGGGCTCGCAGAACCAGAACCAGAACAACGCCTGGAACTGATCCCGGACGCGGGAACCGATCCCGGACGCACCACGCGTCCCCGTACGCCACAGGGGCGGCCCCCTCCATCGCGGAAGGGGCCGCCCCTGTGGCGTACGGGCAGGTCAGAGCGCCGCGCGGGCGGCCTCCAGCAGCCGCACCACCGAGGCGTCGGCGACCCCGGCCACCTCGTCGTACGCGTACCAGCGCAGATCCAGCGACTCCTCGCTGATCCGCTGCGTGGCACCGGCGGGGGCCACCGCGGCGTACTGCACGTCGAGGTGCCAGTGGCAGGGAGCCGGGATCGGGTGCCGGTCCAGGCGCACCGGGCCGCCGGCCAGCAGCACCAGGCCGTCGATGCCGGACTCCTCGGTTGCCTCCCGCAGCGCGGAGTCCGCGAGCGTGGCGTCCTCCGGCTCGCAGTGGCCGCCCATCTGGAGCCACATGCCGAGCTTCCGGTGCAGGGTCAGCAGCACCCTGTCCGCCGCCGGGTCCAGCACCAGCGCGCTGGCGGTCAGATGCCCCGCCCCGCACGCCTTCCACATCCCGTCCGGATGGGCGTCCAGATGGTCCAGGTACGTCTGGCGGAGCTCCGCCTGAGCGGCGTCACCGCCGCCCTCGTACGCCTTGAGCACGAGGGCGGCGTCGTGGTGCAGGCTCACCGGTCCGTGTCGCCCTTCGGGTCGGAGCCGTCCTGGCCGTCGGTCTCGTCGGTCCGGCCGTCGCTCCCGGCCGCCGTGTCCTCGGGCGCGGAGTCACCGGCCGCCGTGTCCTCGGGCGCCGGGTCCTTGGACAGGGCGCCGCCGCTCGCGGCCTCGCCGAGCATCTTGTCGAGCTCGGAGAAGTCCAGCTGCTCGTGGTGGACGAAGCCGTCCGGATCGTCCAGGTCCTGGGCGGTCGGCAGCATGTCCGGGTGCTCCCAGAGGCCGTCACGGCCTTCCAGGCCCCGGGCGTCCGTGAGCGAGGCCCACAGGCGCGAGGCGTCCCGCAGCCGACGCGGCCGCAGCTTCAGCCCGATGAGCGTGGCGAAGGTCTGCTCCGCGGGACCGCCGGAGGCACGGCGCCGGCGCATCGTCTCGCGCAGCGCGTCCGCCGATCCCAGACGGGGCTTCGCCGCCTCGTGGACCACCGCGTCCACCCAGCCCTCGACCAGCGCGAGCGCCGTCTCCAGACGGGCCAGCGACGCCTTCTGCTCCGGAGTGTCCTCCGGCTGGAACATGCCCTGCTGAAGGGCGTCCTGGAGCTGCTGGGGCTCCGAGGGGTCGAACTGTCCGACGACGTCCTCCAGCTTCGAGGTGTCGACCTTGATGCCGCGCGCGTAGGACTCGACCGCGCCGAACAGGTGCGAGCGCAGCCACGGGACGTGCGCGAAGAGACGCTGGTGGGCGGCCTCGCGCAGAGCGAGGTAGAGCCGCACCTCCTCCAGCGGGACGCTGAGGTCCTTGCCGAGACGCTCGACGTTCAGCGGGAGCAGCGCGGCCTTGCCCGCCGGACCGAGCGGCAGCCCGATGTCCGTGGAACCGACGACCTCGCCCGCGAGGACGCCCACCGCCTGCCCGATCTGCTGGCCGAACATGGCGCCGCCCATCGACCGCATCATGCCGATCAGCGGGCCGGCCATCGCCTGCATCTCCTCGGGCAGCACGTCGCCCATGGCCATGCCGACGCGCTCGGCCACCGGGTCCACGAGCTGCTGCCACGCCGGGAGGGACGCCTCGACCCACTCCGCACGGCTCCACGCCACGGTGGTGACCGCGCCGGAGGGCAGCGAGGTCACGCCGTCCAGCCAGTGGTCGGCCAGCCGCAGGGCCTCGTCGACGGCCGCGCGCTCGGCGGGTCCGACGCTCGCGTCCTTGCTGCCGTCCTGGGTGCCCTGCGAGACCGTCTGGCGGGCGATCTGCTTGGCCATGTCCCAGTTCACCGGACCGCCCTCGTAACTCAGCATCTGGCCGAGTTGCTGGAAGGCGGCGCCCAGGTCGTTCGGGTTCATCGAACCGAACATGGCCGCGAACGGGTTGTCCCCGCCGGCACCGGGACCGAAGCCGAACGGGTTCGCCGGTCCGCTCTGACCCTGCCCACCTTCGATGGGGTCCTTCTTCTTGCCGTCGCCGTTCTCCGGCTCCTCCGGCGGAAGGCCGAATCCGAATGGGGTGTCACTCACGGGTTTCCTCGGCTCGTAGGGCCGCCGGCTGGATCCGGCGGCGATGCCCGGCTTGTCACCATCCAGCGTAGACACCCGCTCCGGCTCAGGGGCTCAGTGCTCCGCCGGGACTCGGGCTGCGGCAGGATAGACGCCACCAGGTACGCACGCCTCGACTCGGGTACGTACTGAAGACAACCGCTGGAGACGCCTGGTGAGTTCCCCAGATCCTCAGGTTCGCGGAGCGCGAAACCTGAACGACCCCATGACCGAGAAGAAGCCCGCGAAAAACATTTCCGGGAAGCGGGGCCCCGTCGTCGCGGTCACCGGCGCGGCGACCGGGGTGGGGGCGCTGCTGACCGCACACCTCGCCGCGTCGGACGAGATCGGGCGGGTCGTCGCGATCGACGAGCGTCGCGCGGACGTGCCCGGGGTGACCTGGCACGTTCTCGACGTGCGGGACCCCGCCATCGCGGAGAAACTGCGGGGCGCGGACGTCGTGGTCCACCTCGCCGTCGACCTCGATCTGGAGACCGACGCGGCGGCCCGCACCGCGTACAACGTGCGCGGCACGCAGACCGTGCTGACCGCCGCCGCGGCCGTGGGCGTCCACCGGGTGGTGCTCTGCACCTCCGCGATGGTCTACGGCGCCCTGCCGGACAACGACATCCCCCTTTCCGAGGACGCGGAACTGCGCGCCACCGCCGAGGCCACCGGCGTCGGCGACCTGCTGGAGATCGAACGCCTCGGCCGCCGTGCCCCGCGCGCCCACCCCGGTCTGAACGTCACCGTCGTCCGCCCGGCCGTCCTGGTGGGTGGCACGGACACCGCGCTCACCCGCTACTTCGAGTCCCCCCGGCTGCTCGTGGTGGCCGGATCGCGGCCCACCTGGCAGTTCTGCCACGTCGAGGACCTGGTCAGCGCCCTGGAGTACGCGGCGCTGGAACTGATCGACGGGGAGTTCGCCGTCGGCTGCGACGGCTGGCTGGAGCAGGAACAGGTCGAGGAGCTCAGCGGGGTACGCCGCATGGAGCTGCCCTCGGCCGTCGCGCTGGGCGCCGCCGCCCGGCTGCACCGGATCGGACTGACCCCCTCTCCGGCCGGTGACCTCGCCTACACGATGCATCCCTGGGTGGTCAGCGTGGGCCGGCTGCACGACGCCGGCTGGCGGCCCCGCTGGACCAACGAGGAGGTGCTGGCCGCACTCCTCGAAGAGGTGGAGGGCCGCCACACGCTGGCCGGCCGCCGGCTCGGCCGCAAGGACGCCACCGCCGCGGGCGGATGAACACCGGCGAGGAGGGGACGTGGTTCTGCTTGCCGACCAGCGCGAACCATCTGGCGGCCGTCGAGTGGCT
>NZ_JBSFVR010000431.1:0-5838 GCF_053592415.1 Streptomyces sp. NPDC002690
ATCGACCGGGTGTTGCGCACCGTCGCACCCGCCTCCCGGACACCCAACCTTCCACGGCGCCCGGACACTTGGCATCGTCCGACAGGTGGAGAAGCTCCCGACCGGCCGTCAGCGGGTGCCGACGGCCGCCCGTACGGCCCGGCGGGCCATGGCGCAGTCGTCGTGCAGCCGGCGCAGCAGCAGCCGCTGCTCCTCGCCCGAGGACAGGGTGCCCGGACGGTCGTGCGTCGCCCCCGCCGGTCCCGGTTCCCGCATGGTGCGCTGGACGGCCGTCTCGTAGGTCCGGATCTCTCGTGTCAGCACGAGCATCAGATTGACCAGGAACGCGTCCCTCGCGTCCGCACCCCGCGACTGGGCGAGCTGGCTGATCTCACGCCGCGCCACCACGGCGTCCCTGCCCAGCACCGTCCAGAGCGTCGCCAGGTCGTACCCCGGGAGGTACCAGCCCGCGTGCTCCCAGTCCAGGAGGACCGGACCGGTGGGCGACAGCAGGATGTTGGAGAGCAGCGCGTCACCGTGGCAGAACTGCCCCATGCCCTGCCGGCCGCCCGCGACCGCGAGACCGTGCAGCAGTTTTTGCAGGTCGCCCAGGTCGCGATCGGTGAAGAGCCCCAGCTCGTGGTAGCGGGAGATGCGCGAGGCGTAGTCCAGGGGAGCGTCGAAGAGACCGGCCGGCGGGCGCCACTCGTTGACCCTGCGGATGGCGCCGAGCACCTGGCGCACGTCGGTGCGGGGTGGCGGCTCCACGGGGTGGCGCGTCAGCGCCGCCACCCGTCCGGGCATCCGCTCGATCACCAGCGTGCAGTTCTCCGGGTCCGCCGCGATCAGCCGGGGCACCCTGACCGGAGGGCGGTGCCGGACGAACGAGCGGTACGTCGCTATCTCGTGCCGGAAGCGTTCGGTCCAGGCCGGCGAGTGATCGAGTAAACACTTCGCCACCGCCGTCGTGCGTCCGGTCATGCCCACGATCAGTACGGAGCGACCGCTGCGGCGAAGCACCTGGACCGGGTTGAATTCGGGGCAGATGCGCTGCACGGAGGCGATGGCCATGCGTACCTGCGCGCCCTGGGGACCCGACAAGTCGATTCTCCCGCTGAGCGGTTGGGTGCCCGGGCCCGCCGTCCGCCGGGTCCGGCCCAGCCCCTGTACCGGGGTGCCGGAGAGGGGGGCGAGGTATGGTCCGCCTCCGGTTCCCCTCGGACGGAGCGGCCGGGGCGGGGCGGACACGGAGGACGATGCTGTGTACATGGGCGAGACAGATCCCTTCGTGCGCCGACAAGTTGCGTGCACCACCCCGGCCGGCGGCCGTCCGGCACCCTGGGGAGTACCGAGGGCTGCCGGGCGGGGTGGCGCACTCCTACTTGACATCGCGTCGCCCATGGCAGAGCAGATAGCGAGCCCTGGCGAAGGGTGGCGAATATGCGCGCCGCATCTGACTCGGGGTTAGTGTGCAACTCAGCCGAGAACCTGGGGGCTTGACGTGACCGGAGAACCCAACACCCGTCTTTCCGATCTGTTCGGCATGGCCGGATGGTCCAAGGGAGAGCTCGCGAGGATGGTGAACCGGAAGGCAGCGGCCATGGGCCACTCCCAACTGGCGACCGACACCTCGCGCGTCAGGCGCTGGATCGACATGGGGGAGTCCCCGCGCGATCCCGTGCCGGAGGTGCTGGCGGCTCTGTTCACCGAGCGGCTCGGCCGTGTCGTGACCATCGAGGACCTCGGGTTCGGCCGACGCGGGCGCACGGGAAAACGGCGGGTCGCCGGGACGGAAGACAACCCCGACGGCCTTTCGTGGGCGCCCGAACGGACGGTCGCGGTCCTCACCGAATTCACGGGAATGGACCTCATGCTCAACCGACGCGGCTTGGTGAGCGCGGGCGCCGCGCTCGCCGCCGGCCCCGCCCTCACCGGCGCCATGAACGACTGGCTGCACGCCGATCCCGCTCTCGCGGCGGACGTGCCCCGAACCGACAGCCCCCTCCCCGCGGACCCGGCGGGGTTCGACCGCTACGACACCGCTCCCATCGGATCCGCCGAGGTCACCGCGCTGGAGAACTCGGTCGACATCTTCCGCAAGTGGGACGCCCAACGCGGCGGCGGACTCCAGCGCAAGGCAGTGGTGGGCCAACTCAACGAAGTCGGGGGATTGTTGGCGTACCGCCACCCGGCCGACCTCCAGCAGCGCCTATGGGGAGTCGCCGCCAACCTCGCGGTCCTCGCCGGCTGGATGTCCCACGACGTCGGCCTCGAACCCACCGCCCAGAAGTACTTCCTCATCGCCGCCCACGCGGCGCGTGAGGGCGGCGACCGGCCACGGGCCGGCGAGGCCCTGTCACGCGCCGCGCGCCAGATGGTCCACTTGGAGCGTCCTCAGGACGCACTCGATCTGATGAAACTCGCCCACGCCGGGGCCGGCGACGAGGCACTGCCGCGCACCCGCGCCATGCTCCACACCATCGAGGCGTGGGCATACGCGTCGATGGGCCGCGGACAGGCGATGCGCCGCGCCCTGGGCGAGGCGGAGGAACTCTTCGTCTCGGACCGGAACGTCGAGAAGTCGCCCGGCTGGATGCAGATGTTCGACGAAGCCGATCTCTACGGCATGCAGGCGCTCGCGTTCCGCACGCTGGCCGACCACGACCCCTCGGCAGCCGCTCTCGCGCAGCAGTACGCCAAGAAGGCCCTCGGGATGCGGAACGACGGCCGCCAGCGATCCAAGCTCTTCGACTTCATCTCGCTCGCGTCGGCGTGCTTCATCGCCGGCGATCCGGAGCAGGCGGACACCTACGCCCGGCGGGCTCTCGTATCGATGGGGGAGACCTCCTCGCACCGCACCTGGGACAGGCTGCGCCAGATGTACGACCTCACCGACCGGTACCTCGACGACCCGGCGATCCGCGATCTTCGCGAGGAGCTCGAACTCGTGATGCCCCGGCAGGTCAAAAGGACGAGAAGTTCCGAGGCCTGAGCCGTCGGCCTGGCGGAACGTCCTCGGCCCGCGCGCGGGCGTGCCGGATCATCCTTCGCGGCGGACCGGTGTCCTGTCGGTGGGAGTGAGGTGTCAGGTGTCAGTTTCAGTCGGCGATGCGGGCGACCAGCACGCATCCTTCGACCGGGCGTTCGTCCCCGCCGAACTCCTCGGCGACGGTCCGTACGCACTCGGCTGCCGTGCGGGACCGGGAGAGCCGTGGTGCCAGCCCCAGCAGCTTCGCCGGGGTGGTGCCGCGGTCGGCGGCCGGGGCCGGCCCGTCGGTGCGCAGCAGGAGCACGTCGCCGGGAAGCAACCGCGCGGTTTCCTGCCCGTAGGCGACTCCCGGCGCGGCGCCCAGGAGCACCCCTTCGGGAGGGGGCAGCGTGGCCCCGGCACCGTCACGGAACAGCAGGGGAGGGGGATGTCCCGCTTGTGCCCAGGTGAGGAGGCCGTCCGAGGGATCGAACAGCCCGCACAGGGCACTGCCCAGGGCCGGCTGGGCGGACGCCTGGAGCAGCTGGTTCAGATGGGTCAGCAGTGCCCGGGGCTCGATGCCCGCCACGGCCATGCCCCGCAGCGCGCCCAGCACCATGGCCATGGAGGAGGTCGCGGAAATGCCGTGGCCGGTGAGGCTGCCGACGGTGAGCAGGGTCCGGCCGTCCGGCAGCGCCATGGCGTCGTACCAGTCACCGCCGGTCGGACCGCAAGTCTGTGACGGCAGGAGCCGGGCCGCGACGTCCATGGCACCGGATTCGCCGCAGGTGGGCCCCAGCGAGCCTTGCGGCGCGGGCAGAACGGCCTGGTGCAGTTCGACCGCGATCCGGTGTTCGGTCCTGGCGATGTCGTCCTGGCGTTGCAGGGAGTCGCGGGTACGGACCTCCAGCTGCCGACTGTCGTTCAGCGCGCTGACGTCACGCAGGACCGCCCAGAGGGAGACGGTACGGCCCTCGGGGTCCAGTACCGGCTCGCCCATGGCGTGGAGGGTCCGCATCCTGCCGTCCGGACGGCGGATGCGGAACTCGCCGTCCATCGGCTTTCCGTCGATCAGGCAGTTGGTCACCATGGCGGTGAGCAGGGGCTGGTCCTCCGGTACGAGCACGGTGGGAAGCTCGTCCAGGGAGAGCGGCCCCACGGCCACGTCCCGGCCGAAGATCTCGTACAACTCGGCGGACCACTCGACGCCGTCGTTGAGCAGGTTCCACTCGGCGCTGCCCGCCCTGCCCGACAACGGGCCCTGTTCCTGGTCGGCCGGAGCGGCGTCCGGGGCCGCCGGGGGCGGTCCCTCCCTGAGCTGCCCGAGGCGGGCTCCGAGGTCGTCCAGATGGTGGGCGGCGAGGTCGCAGAGCGCGCGCTGCCAGCGCGCCTGAGGATCGTCCTCGTCGATGACCACCGCGGCCCGGCACACCGAGTCCAGGTCTCCGCGCAGTCGGCGTGCGCGGTTGATCATCGCGTCGACGGCGTCCCGCTCGGACGGTCGTGCCGCCGGGCGGTCCGCGAAGAGGGGGGACGGCATCTCGAACTCCGATACAGACGCTGCTGCCGACTCTCGGGGAGGAACGGGAGAGGAACCGAGGACGACTGTGGCACAGGGGAGTGGGGCTCGTAAGGGGTTTGCCGACACTCGTTGCGTTCTTGCTTTTGGCATATGCCAGCGGCTGTCGCGGAAGGTCGTTTTTCGAACTTCCTTTCGTGGGGGAGGTGTTGGGTGGGGCGTCTCGGGGCGTCGGGGTGAGGGTGTGGCTCCGCGGGGTGGGGCTCCGGTCCGCCGGGAAGAGGTGTCCGGGGGCGGGAATGCCGCTCTGATTGCTCGTGTTACCTCACCAGAATGAAAACGACATCCATTCCTCTCAATGGGGTGGAGTCGCCCAGCGGAGGAGGCATTCATGGCGCGCAGTGAGCTCAGGCCGGTCGTCACCCTCCGGTCCACGGCGGGGACCGGGCACCGTTATGTCACGCGCAAGAACCGCCGTAACGACCCGGACCGGCTGGAACTGCGGAAGTTCGACCCGGTGGCCGGCCACCACGTGGTCTTCCGGGAAGCCCGCTGACCCGCACGGCCCATCGGCACCTCCGGCGACGCTCCCGCCCCGCACGGCCCGTCGGCACCTCCGGCGGCGTCTGCCCGGGCGACCGGGCGGACGCCGCGGTCCACCCCGCCGGACATGTACGACCCGCACCCGTCGCCCGCCCCTGGAAGGAACCCTCGTGAAGCAGCACATCCACCCCGCCACCCGTTCCGTCGTCTTCCGTGACCGGGCCGCCGGGGTCGCGTTCCTGACCCGCTCGACCGTCGACGCGACCGAGCGCGTGGAATGGGAGGACGGCCGGAACTATCCGGTGGTCGACGTGGAGACCTCGTCGGCGAGTCACCCGTTCTACACCGGTACCCGGCAGGTGCTGGACACGGCCGGCCGGATCGACCGGTTCCGCCGCCGCTACGGGGACGTCGCGGCCGGCCGCTGACGAGCCCCCGGTGCTCCGGCGCCGGAGCGCCGTCCGTCGGGCGGGTGCCCCGGATCACGCCGGGGGGCCCGGAGGCCCGGGAACACCCGGGCGTGGTTTATCGTTCATCTATACGTGGTGCGAGGGGGACAGTGTCCCCGGGCCTCACCTTTCGCCCACGGGGAAGATCGTTCGGCTGAAGCCCCGTGGAGCAACCCGCCGAGAGGCGACCGCCCCTCGTACCTCATGAACGGCCCCGGCCGGATTCCCCCGATCCGGCCGGGGCTTCTTGCTGCCCGGGTAGACACGGCCCAGGGCGGGAGCGAGCGGGGCGGCTGGAAGGGCATGCGCGGCGCCGACGTGACGCCGGCCGCCTGCGTCGTGCTCTCCCGGACCCGTGTCGACGTCAACGGCGCGGTGCG
>NZ_JBSFVR010000432.1:0-5802 GCF_053592415.1 Streptomyces sp. NPDC002690
GACGAACACACCGGCGACGACGATCGCGACCCAGCGGTCCCAGCCCAGCAGCGCTTCCACGACGATCGAGAGCGCGTACAGGTTGACGCCGGCTACCAGGAGTGCACCCATCGTGTCCGTGCTCGCACCGCCGCCCCCGGCCGCACCGCCCGACCAGAAGCCGCCCCGCCCGGCCGCGGCACCCGACGCGGCACCCTCCCGGCCCGGTCTCGCCCTGACCGGCGCCGCCCTGTGCGTGCTCGCCGCCGTGCTGTTCGGGTTCGCCGCGAACCTCACGGTCGTGGGCCACCTCCAGCACGCCCGCGACCAGCAGGTCGCCCACGACGACCTGCGGGAGCAGCTCGCGCTGGGCACGGCCCCGGTGGGCCAGCAGACCTTCGACGGCAAGGCGCTCGAACCCGGCGCCCCGGTCGCCCTGCTGCGCATCCCCGTACTCGATCTGGAGGAGGTCGTCGCCGAGGGCACCACTTCCTCCGTGCTGATGTCGGGTCCCGGCCACCGCCGTGACACCCCGCTGCCGGGCCAGGCGGGCACCTCCATCGTCATGGGCCGGCAGTGGGGTTACGGCGGGCCCTTCGGCGGCCTGCACAACCTGCCGACCGGCACCCGGATCGACGTGACCACCGGTCAGGCGAAGGTGACGTACGAGGTGACCGGCATCCGGCGAGCGGGTGACCCGCTCCCCGCCCCGCTCGCCTCCGGCGAGGGCCGGCTCACCCTGATCACCGCGACCGGCGGACCGTACACCCCTTCCGGAATCCTGCGGGTCGACGCGAAACTCGTCACGCCCGTCCAGCCGAGCCCGCCGCGGGTACTGCGTACCGGCTGGATCGCCGAGTCCGAGCAGGCGCTGAAGGGCGAGGACGACTCGTGGCTCCAGGTGTTCCTGTGGACGCAGGCCCTGCTCGTGGCGGCTCTCCTCACAGTGGCCGCGTACCGGGTCTGGGGCCGCTGGCAGACCTGGGCCTGCGGGGCACCGCTGCTCGCCGCCCTCGGCATCGCGGACGCGGGGGCGCTGACCGCACTGCTGCCCAACCTCCTCTGATCAAGGCCCCGTTCACCTTCACGCAGACCATTTCGCCGTACCTTCTGGAGTCACCATGCCCACCACCGACACGACCGGTGCCACCGCCGACCGCGACGAGTTCACCGACACCCTGATCCAGCCGCGTGTCATCCGCGGCCAGGGGCCCGCCACGCTGGAGGCCGACGAGATATCCGCGTGGTTCGGGGACCACAAGGTCCTGGACCGGGTCTCGCTGACCATGCCCGCCCGCCAGGTCACCGCCCTCATCGGGCCGTCCGGCTGCGGCAAGTCGACGTTCCTGCGCATCCTCAACCGGATGCACGAGCTGATCGGTTCGGCCTCCCTGGCCGGCCGGGTGCTGCTGGACGGCGACGACATCTACGACCGGGGCCGCCGCATCACGCACGCCCGCCGCAACATCGGCATGGTGTTCCAGAAGCCCAACCCGTTCCCTGCGATGTCGCTGTACGACAACGTCCTGGCGGGTCTCAAGCTCAACGCCATCAAGGCCGGCCGCGACGCCCGCGACGACCTGGTGGAGGAGTGCCTCACCAAGGCGGGGCTGTGGCGGGAGGTCAAGGACCGGCTGCGCCAGCCCGGCGGGGCGCTCTCCGGCGGCCAGCAGCAGCGCCTGTGCATCGCCCGCTCCCTCGCGGTGCGCCCCCGCGTGCTCTTGATGGACGAGCCGTGCTCCGCCCTCGACCCGACTTCCACCCGTCGTATCGAGGAGACCATCGCCGAGCTGAAGTCCGAGGTGACCATCGTGATCGTCACCCACAACATGCAGCAGGCCGCCCGCGTCTCGGACACCTGCGCGTTCTTCCTCGCCTCGCAGGGCACGCCCGGTCTCATCGTCGAACACGGCGACACCCAGGCCATGTTCGCCTCGCCCCGGGACGTCCGTACGGCCGACTACGTCAACGGGCGTTTCGGATGACGGTACTTGCGGGAGCGCGGTGCCGGATCGCCGACAACCCCGTTCCATAACCTCTGGTTTGGACATCCCGAAAAACCAGGTCTTGGACTTCTGACTCCCCGCTCGCCAGCATGAGCCGCAGGACGGACGCGCCGCCGGAAACCCTTCCGGCGGCGCGCGCGGCCGTCCTAGGGACGAGCAGGGGTCGAACAGACATGCAGAAGAAGTGGTGGACGCTGCTGGGGGTGTGCGGCGGGACGTTCATGCTCCTGCTGGACACCACCATCGTCTACGTCGTCATGCCCGACGTGCAGGCCGACCTGAACGCCGGGTTCGCGGACCTCCAGTGGGTGATCGACGGCTACGCCCTCGCCCTCGCCGCGCTGTTGCTGACGAGCGGGACCCTCGCCGACCGGTTCGGCCGCAGGCGCCTCTACACCGTCGGCGTCGCCCTGTTCACGCTCGCATCCCTGCTGTGCGGCCTGGCGCAGTCCCCGGAGATGCTGATCCTCGCCCGGATCTTCCAGGGTGTGGGCGGCTCGGTGATGTTCGCGACCGGTCTCGCGCTGCTCGCGGGAAGCTTCCAGGGCAAGGAGCGCGGCACGGCGTTCGGCGTGTGGGGCATGGTCACCGGGCTCGCCTCCGCGATCGGCCCGGTGGCGGGCGGCCTGATCTCCAGCGGCATCAGCTGGCGGGGAATCTTCCTCGTCAACGTGCCGATCGGCGTGCTGGTCGCCCTGATCGTCGCGCTGCGCGTGGACGAGGCCAAGTCGCCGTTCCCGCGCAAGCTGGACCTTCCCGGCTTCGTCCTGCTCACCGCGGGCCTCGCCATGCTCGTCCACGGCCTGATCCGGGCCGGCGAGGACGGTTGGGGCGAGACGGGCGCGCTCTCCTTCCTCGTCGGGGGCGGCGTGCTGCTGGCCGCCTTCCTCGTCGTCGAGGCACGGGTGGCACAGCCGATGTTCGACCTTGGGCTGTTCCGCATCCCGACCTTCGTCGGCGGGTCCGTGGCGGCGTTCGCGATGAACGGATCGCTCTTCGCGATGTTCCTCTTCCTGGCCATCCACTTCCAGGAGGTGCTCGGGTACTCGTCGCTGGAGACCGGAGTGCGCCTGCTCGCCTCCTCGCTGGCGATGCTCACCGCCTCGCTGGTCGCGGGGCGTCTCAGCACCAGGATCCAGCCCCGCTTCCTGATCGGGGGCGGCCTGCTCCTGGTCGGAGCCGCCCTTCTGCTGATGGGCCACGTGGACGCGCGATCCGGCTGGGAGCACTTCCTCCCCGGTCTCGTGCTGGGCGGGCTGGGAGCCGGTCTGGTGAATCCGCCGCTCGCCTCGACCGCCGTGGGTGTCGTGGACCTCTCCCGCTCCGGGATGGCCTCCGGCGTCAGCGGCACGTTCCGCCAGCTCGGGGTGAGCGCCGGGGTCGCCGTGCTCGGCTCCACCTTCGCCGTCGTCATCGGCGACCGCCTCCGTGCCGGACTGGCCGGGGTGCCGGGCGTCGGCGACCGTACGGACCTGCTCGTCGCCCTGGTCCGCGGGGGCGAGATCGACCGGGCCGCGGCCCTGGTGCCCGAGGCTCAGCGCGAGACCGTCGAGCGGCTCGCCGTCGAGGGGTACGTCGACGGGTTGAACACCCTCCTCGCCCTCTCGGCGGGCCTCGCGCTGGTGGGCGGGGTGGCTTCCCTGCTGCTGATCCGCGCGGCGGACTTCCGGGCCGCGCAGCAGCCGAAGGAGCCTGCGGTCGCGACTCCCCCGGCCCCGGCGACCGCCGAGGGCTGACCGCCTCAACGGCCTCCGCTTTCGGCCGGACAGGCGGGACTTTCGCAACACGCTTTAGCCGCGTCGGGGCCGCCACGCCCCCACCACCGCACCGAGGAGTCCCCCGCATGACCAGCACCGCCGCTTTCACTCACACGCACCCGAGCACGTACGGTCCGGCGGACACGACCAGGGTCGACTTCTGGTTCGACCCGGCCTGCCCCTTCGCGTGGATCACCTCCCGCTGGATGGTGGAGGTAGCGCTCCACCGCCGACTGGACCTGCGGTTCCGCCTGATGAGCCTGTACGTACTCAACGAGAAGCGTGAACTTCCCGACTGGTACCGCACGCTGGTGGACGACTCGCTGGCCCTGAACCGGATCTGTGCCGCGGCGGCCCAAGTGCACGGCGAGGAGATACTCGCGCCCCTCTACACGGAGTTGGGCGAGCGCATCCACAACGGCGGCGACAAGGACTACCGGGCCGTCGCCCGGCGGGCGCTGCGGGCGCTGGACCTTCCGGTCGGGTTGCTGGCCGCCGCCGACCACGAGGCGCACGACGTGTGGCTGCGCGCGAGCCACCACCGTGGCGCCGACGCGGTCGGCGGCGACGTGGGGACGCCCACCGTGCACATCGACGGTGTCGCCTTCTTCGGGCCCGTCCTCCAGTCGATACCCCGCGGCGAGGAGGCCGCCCGCCTCTTCGACGCCACGAGGACGCTCGCCGCGTTCCCGGACTTCTTCGAACTGAAGCGGACCCGGTACGGAAAGCTCCGCTTCGAATGAAGGGATGTGGGTGGGGAATTCGCTGTCGCTCCGCCGCGACACGGCGCAGACTCACGGGCAGCCCGTGAGGACGAGAACGAAAGAGGAACCCCATGCCGGTGAGCCGGATCATTCCCCCCGGGGGAGCGCCGAGGAGGCTGGCCCTGGCGCAGCTGGCCAACTCGGTCGGGGACGGCGCCTATTACGTGTGCTCGGCGCTCTACTTCAACCGTGTCGTCGGGCTTTCGCCCACCACGATCGGCGCGGCGCTCACGCTGGGCTGGGCGCTCGGCGCGGTGGCGGGGGTGCCGCTGGGGCATCTCGCCGACCGGCGCGGACCTCGCGGCATCGCGGTCCTGATGTCCCTGGTCACCGGCGCGGCCGTCGCCTCGTTCCTCTTCGTGCGGTCCCCTCCGGCCTTCGTCGTGGCGGTGTGCGTGTACGCCTGCGCCCAGTGCGGCCTCGCGGCGGCCCGGCAGGCCCTGCTGGCGGCCCTGGTAGAGCCCGGCCGGCGTACCGAGACCCGGGCCCATCTCCAGTCGACGGTGAACGCGGGGCTCGCCCTCGGTGCGGCACTCGGCGGAGTCGCTCTGCAACTCGACACCGAGGCGGCGTACTTGGCTGCCCTGTCGGTGGATGCGCTCAGCTTCGTGGTCGCGGCGGGCGTGCTGTACCGGCTGCCGGCTCCGAAGGGGGCGGCTGTGTCGGAGTCGCCGGAGGGAGAGCGGCGAATGGCGGTTCTGCGGGACCGACCGTATGCCGTGGTGGCTCTGCTCAACACGGTCATGCTGCTCTACATGCCGCTGCTGAGCGTGGCGTTGCCGCTCTGGATCGTCCGGCGCACCGAGGCGCCCGGGTGGACCGTCTCCGCGCTGCTGGTGGTCAACACCGTGAGCGTGGTCCTCTTCCAGGTGCGGATCGCGTCCCGGGTGACGGGCCTGGACTCGGCGTCCCGGTCGGTACGGCACGCCGGGTACGTCCTGTTGCTGGCCTGCCTCGTCTTCGCGTGCTCGTCCCTGGGCACGTCGGCGTGGGCGGCGGGTGTGCTGCTGCTGGCGGCGGCCGTGATCCAGGTACTCGGGGAGATGCTCCTCGGCTCGGGCTCCTGGGAGATCGGCTTCGCGCTCGCGCCGGCCGACAAGCAGGGCCAGTACCAGGGTTTCTACGGTGCGGGGACGGCCGTGGCGCGACTGGTGGGGCCGTTGCTGCTCACCACGTTGATCCTGTCGTGGGGATTTTCCGGCTGGCTGGTGCTGGGCGGGCTCTTCCTCGCGGCCGGTTCGGCGATGGGCCCGGCGGTGGGGCGGGGCCCCCCCCCCCCCCCGCGGGGCCCCCAAA
>NZ_JBSFVR010000433.1:0-5793 GCF_053592415.1 Streptomyces sp. NPDC002690
GCCGTACTCGTCTGCGCACTGGGCGGCTGGTCCTACGCGGCGGCCCGGGGCGACGACTCCCTCGCGTACGCCAAGAGCCGTCACCAGCACGGGTGACGGACCGGGCCACGCCGGATCGGGCGGGTCAGCCCGCGTACGCCCCGCTGGCCGTCAGGCGCAGCGCGGTGTCGATGAGCGGGACGTGGCTGAACGCCTGCGGGAAGTTGCCCACCTGGCGCTGGAGCCGGGAGTCCCACTCCTCGGCGAGCAGTCCCAGGTCGTTGCGGAGCGAGAGCAGCTTCTCGAAGAGCTGGCGGGCCTCGTCGACCCGGCCGATCATCGCCAGGTCGTCCGCCAGCCAGAAGGAGCAGGCGAGGAACGCGCCCTCGTCGCCCTCCAGGCCGTCCACGCCCGCGTCCTCGCCGGAGGTCGGGTAACGCAGCACGAACCCGTCCTCGGTCGACAGCTCGCGCTGGATCGCCTCGATCGTGCCGATGACCCGCTTGTCGTCGGGCGGGAGGAAGCCCATCTGCGGGATCAGCAGCAGCGAGGCGTCCAGTTCCTTCGACCCGTAGGACTGGGTGAAGGTGTTGCGCTCGGGGTCGTAGCCCCGGTCGCAGACGTCGCGGTGGATGTCGTCGCGCAGCTCGCGCCACCGCTCCAGCGGCCCTTCCACGTCACCGGACTCGATCAGCTTGATCGTCCGGTCGACCGCGACCCACGCCATCACCTTGGAGTGCACGAAGTGCCGGCGGGGGCCGCGCACCTCCCAGATGCCCTCGTCCGGTTCGTACCAGTGCTGCTCCAGGTAGCTGATCAGCTTGAGCTGGAGGCCCATGGCGTAGTCGTTGCGGGCCAGGCCCGTCATGTGCGCCAGGTGCAGCGCCTCGGTGACCTCGCCGTACACGTCGAGCTGGAGCTGGTCGGCGGCGCCGTTGCCGACGCGGACCGGGCCGGAGTTCTCGTAGCCGGGCAGCCAGTCCAGCTCCGCCTCGCCGAGCTCGCGCTCGCCGGCGATGCCGTACATGATCTGCAGGTTCTCCGGGTCGCCCGCGACGGCCCGCAGCAGCCACTCGCGCCAGGCGCGGGCCTCTTCCCGGTAGCCGGTGCGCAGCAGCGAGGAGAGGGTGATCGCGGCGTCGCGGAGCCAGGTGTAGCGGTAGTCCCAGTTCCGTACGCCCCCGATCTCCTCGGGCAGTGAGGTGGTGGGCGCGGCGACGATGCCGCCGGTGGGCGCGTAGGTGAGGGCCTTCAGCGTGATGAGTGAGCGGATCACGGCCTCCCGGTAGGGGCCGTGGTACGTGCACTGCGCGACCCACTCCTCCCAGAACCGCTCGGTCGCCTCCAGCGAGCCCTCCGGCTCGGGCAGGCCGGGCGGCTGGTGGTGCGAGGGCTGCCAGCTGATCGTGAAGGCGACTCGGTCGCCTGGGGAGACCGTGAAGTCGGAGTACGTCGTCAGGTCCTTGCCGTGCGTCTCCGCCTGCGTGTCCAGCCAGACCGAGTCCGGTCCGGCCACGGCGACCGTGCGACCGTCGACCTTGTGCACCCAGGGGGTGATCCGGCCGTAGCTGAACCGCATGCGCAGGGACGAGCGCATGGTCACCCGGCCGCTGACGCCTTCCACGATCCGGATGAGCTGGGGCGCGCCGTCACGGGGCGGCATGAAATCGGTCACGCGTACGGTGCCGCGTGGTGTGTCCCACTCCGACTCCAGGATGAGGGAGTCGCCGCGATAACGCCGCCGGTCGGCGGCGGGCGGTTCGCCGCGTTCGCCGTCCTCGGTTCCCTCGGGCTCCAGCGGACCCAGGCGCCAGAAGCCGTGCTCCTCGGTGCCCAGAAGTCCCGCGAAGATGGCGTGGGAATCGAAGCGTGGGAGGCAGAGCCAGTCGACCGTGCCGTCCCGGCAGACCAGCGCCGCTGTCTGCATGTCTCCGATGAGTGCGTAATCCTCGATGCGCCCGGCCACGTGCGTCTCCAGTCGAACGGCCATGTGTCGCCCCGCTCGGGGGCGCTTGCTGCGTGAAAAAGGAAAATGTTCAGGAGGGGCCGATGAGCCCTTCGGACCGGCGGGAGCGGGCGGGGGTGATGCCGCGGGCCGACCGTCCCCGCTCGTCAGCGAGTGTCCGAGCAGGATACGACGCACCGGTGTGATCCGCGCGATACTCCGTGGATCTTGTCGTGGCCGAAGAGTGGGGCTCGGGGGGCGTGAGGGGGTTTTGTGGCGCTCGTGCGGAGCGTGTGACCGGAAGCAGTGTCTCCAGGTCGCTGTTAGGCTGGTAGCCCGTGGACCGGTGGTCGTGCCCGAGAGCGGACGAGGCCCCCGAACCGCAGCGACGGCACCCCCGGAATCTCCGGTTCGGCAGCCGGTACGTACCCAGATTCGCTACCACGGGAGCCCCCTCTTGGCTATGCAGCCCACATCCACGACGACCAAGCACATCTTCGTCACCGGGGGTGTCGCCTCCTCCCTCGGCAAGGGTCTGACTGCCTCCAGCCTGGGTGCACTCCTCAAGGCGCGTGGTCTGCGGGTCACGATGCAGAAGCTCGACCCGTACCTCAACGTCGACCCCGGCACGATGAACCCGTTCCAGCACGGTGAGGTGTTCGTCACCAACGACGGCGCCGAGACGGACCTGGACATCGGCCACTACGAGCGCTTCCTCGACGTGGACCTCGACGGTTCCGCCAACGTCACGACCGGGCAGGTCTACTCCCAGGTCATCGCCAAGGAGCGGCGCGGCGAGTACCTCGGCGACACCGTCCAGGTCATCCCGCACATCACCAACGAGATCAAGTCCCGCATCCGTCGCATGGCGACCGGCGACGTCGACGTGGTCATCACCGAGGTCGGCGGCACCGTCGGCGACATCGAGTCGCTGCCGTTCCTGGAGACCGTCCGCCAGGTGCGCCACGAGGTCGGCCGGGACAACGTCTTCGTCGTGCACATCTCGCTGCTGCCCTACATCGGCCCCTCCGGCGAGCTGAAGACCAAGCCGACCCAGCACTCCGTGGCCGCGCTCCGCAACATCGGCATCCAGCCGGACGCCATCGTGCTCCGCGCCGACCGCGACGTGCCCACCGCCATCAAGCGCAAGATCTCGCTGATGTGCGACGTGGACGAGAGCGCCGTCGTCGCCTGCGTCGACGCCAAGTCGATCTACGACATCCCGAAGGTGCTGCACACCGAGGGCCTCGACGCCTACGTCGTGCGCAAGCTCGACCTGCCCTTCCGCGACGTGGACTGGTCCACCTGGGACGATCTGCTGGACCGCGTCCACAACCCCGACCACGAGGTCACCGTCGCCCTGGTCGGCAAGTACATCGACCTCCCCGACGCCTACCTCTCGGTCACCGAGGCCATCCGGGCCGGCGGCTTCGCGAACAAGGCCCGCGTCAAGGTCGAGTGGGTCACCTCCGACGACTGCAAGACCCCGGCCGGCGCCGCCCGCCACCTCGCGGGCGTGGACGCCATCTGCATCCCCGGCGGCTTCGGCGAGCGCGGTGTCGACGGCAAGGTGGGCGCCATCCAGTACGCCCGCGAGAACAAGGTGCCGCTGCTCGGCCTCTGCCTCGGCCTCCAGTGCATCGTGATCGAGGCGGCCCGCAACGTCGCCGGCATCCCGGACGCCAACTCCACCGAGTTCGACGCCGCGACCTCCCACCCCGTCATCTCCACGATGGAGGAGCAGCTCGCGTACGTCGAGGGCGCGGGCGACCTGGGCGGCACCATGCGCCTGGGCCTCTACCCGGCGAAGCTCGCCGAGGGCTCGGTCGTCCGTGAGGCGTACTCCGGCGAGCCGTACGTCGAGGAGCGCCACCGTCACCGCTACGAGGTGAACAACGCCTACCGCACGGAGCTGGAGAAGAAGGCCGGACTGGTCTTCTCCGGCACCTCCCCGGACAACAAGCTCGTCGAGTACGTCGAGTACCCGCGCGAGGTGCACCCCTACCTCGTCGCCACCCAGGCCCACCCCGAGCTGCGCTCCCGCCCGACCCGCCCGCACCCGCTCTTCGCGGGTCTGGTGAAGGCCGCCGTCGCGCGTCGGACGCAGGCCGCCGAATCGGGCGAGTAGTCCCGAGGCATTACCGTTGACCGGGGTGCACGTCCGAAGAGGACGGGTGCCCCGGTTTTTCGTGACGTGAGCGGGAGGACGCAGATGGGCATCCAGGACAGGGCCGAGGAATGGCGGGTCACCGCGACGGTGACGCCCTTCACCGGCAACAAGACCAGCGTCCGCACGGACGACGTCGTGATGCCCGACGGCACGGTCGTGGGCCGCGACTACCAGGTCCACCCCGGCTCCGTCGCGATCCTGGCGATCGACGAGGAGGACCACGTCCTGGTGCTGCGTCAGTACCGCCACCCCGTGCGCCACAAGCTCTGGGAGATCCCGGCCGGACTGCTCGACGTCCCCGGCGAGAACCCCCTCGCCGCCGCCCAGCGCGAGCTGTACGAGGAGGCGCACGTCAAGGCGGAGGAGTGGCGGGTGCTGACCGACGTCTACACCAGCCCCGGCGGTTCCGACGAGGCGGTACGCATCTTCCTCGCCCGGGGCCTCTCCGACGCGGTGGGCGAGCGTTTCGCGGTCTCCGAGGAGGAGGCCGACATGGAGCTGGCACGCATCCCGCTGAAGGACCTGGTCCGGGGTGTCCTCGCGGGCGAACTGCACAACAGCTGCCTGGTCATGGGGGTGCTGGCGCTGAGCGCGGCGCGTACGGGGGACGGCGAACAGGCGCTGCGCCCGGCCGAGTCCCCCTGGCCGGCCCGCCCGTTCGAGGCGTAGGCGCGGTACGGCGCCGTCCACCGTTCACCGTCAGTCGGACGATCGCAAGAATTGCTGATCCGATCGGGGGACGTCCCCGCCCCGCCCCGCCCTGATCGGCGGCGCCGCTGAACTACGCTCGAAAGGCCCGCCGGAGTTCCGGCGGGGCACCGGGTGCGGCGAAGTGGAGCGTGGCTCGTGACGGATCAGGCGGTGGACACCAGCGGCCCGGCCCGAGCGCCCGGCACCGAGGAGCCCTCCGGTGCCACCCCACCCGAACTGTTCGGCCGTCAGCGAGAGTTGAAAGCCCTTCAGGAGGACATCGAACGGGCCGGGCTGAACACCATCGCGGGCCGAAAGGCGGCCCGCGCCCGGGTCCTCCTGATCGCCGGACGCGCGGGATCGGGACGCAGTGCCCTCGCCGCCGCCTTCGCGCACACGCTGACCGGCACGGCCCCCGTCGGCGGCTCCATGGGCCCCCTTCCGTGGGCCGCGCCCGGCACCGGCACCGGCGACTACCCGGACGGCGTCCTGCGCGTCAGCCTGACCGGCCCCGACGGCATCCGGGTGCCCGCCGAGCGCACCGCCCGCGAGATCCTCGGCCTGCTCTCCCTCGCCACCCCACCCGGCGCGGACGCCGACGAACTCACCGAGATGGTCCGCGAGGCGCTCGCCGTGCGGCGGCTGCTGCTCCTGCTCGACGACGCGGTGGACGCCGAGCAGGTGGACCCGCTCCTCCCGGACGGCCCCGGATGCCTGGTGCTGGCCACCGCGACCGGCCCGCTGACCGGAGTCCCCGACGTCCGCCCCTGCACCATCGGCGGACTGGACACCGGTTCCGCCGTACGCCTGCTGGCGCGGGTGGTCGGGCAGGTGCGGATCACCGTGGACCCCCGGACCGCCGAGACCCTGGTGGAGGAGTGCGGCGGCCAGCCCGCCGCACTCCTGCTCGTCGCAGGGTGGATCGCCGCCCGCCCGACCGCCTCCGTCGCCTGGGGCATCACCTACCGCACCGGGCACAAGACCGTATGGGCCCGCCTCCCCGTGGACG
>NZ_JBSFVR010000434.1:0-5679 GCF_053592415.1 Streptomyces sp. NPDC002690
GGTCCTGCCCGAACTCTGGCCGGTCGGCGCCTTCGACTTCACCGCGTTCGCTGCCGAGGCAGAGCCCCTCGAAGGCCCCACCCACGAGCGACCTTCCCGCGAACGGCACGATCGCCGAGGCAGGGGTGGCGCTGGCGTACGGGTGCTCCCACAGCCCGCGCCGCGCGAGGACCGGCAGGACGCCCTCCCCGAACCAGTACGCCTCCTCCAGGTGCGGGTATCCCGACAGGACGAACTCCTCTATACCCAGGGCCTGGTACTCGGCGATCAGGTCGGCGACCTCCTCGTGCGAACCGACCAGGGCCGTGCCCGCGCCGCCGCGCACCAGCCCGATGCCCGCCCACAGGTTCGGATGGATCTCCAGCCCGTCCCGGCCGCCGCCGTGCAGCGCGAGCATCCGGTGCTGCCCCTCCGACTCGCTGCGCGCGAGACCCTCCTGCACGGACCGGACGGTCTGCTCGTCGAAGCCCGCCAGCAGCCGTCCGGCCTCGGCCCACGCCTGCTCGGAGGTGTCGCGGGTGATCACGTGCAGCCGGATGCCGAAACGTACGGTCCGGCCCTCCTCAGCGGCGAGCTTCCTGATCCAGGCGATCTTCTCCGCGACGGCGGCGGGCGGCTCACCCCAGGTGAGGTAGACGTCACTGTGCCGGGCCGCGACCACACCCGCGGCGAGGGACGAGCCGCCGAAGTAGATCTCGGGGACGGGGTCGGGCACCCGTATCAGTTTCGCGTCCTGGACCCGCAGGTGCTCACCCGCGTGGTCCACAGTCCTGCCCTGCCACAACTCCCGCACGATGTGCAGGAATTCGCCGGTGCGCGCGTAACGGCCGTCCTTGTCGAGGAAGTCGCCGTAGGCGCGCTGCTCGTGGCTCTCGCCGCCGGTGACGATGTTCAGCAACAGCCGGTTTCCGGTGAGTCGTTGGTACGTGGACGCCATCTGTGCCGCGAGGGTCGGCGACACGGAGCCGGGCCGGAAGGCCACGAGGAACTTGAGGCGCTCGGTGTGCTGGCTGATCAAGGCCGTGGTGAGCCAGGCGTCTTCGCACCAGGCGCCCGTCGGTGTGAGCGCGCCGACGAAGCCGAGCTGCTCGGCCGCGAGCGCGATCTGCGTGAGGTAGGGAACGCTCGGCGGACGATCGCCGCCCGCCGTCGTGACAGGCGTACCGTGACCGCCTCCCACGACGTGCCGGCTGTCGCCGTTGGTGGGGAGGAACCAATGGAAGGTGAGAGACATGGGGGAGGACCCTTTCGGTGGGGTGAGTCGGTGAGTCGGTGAGTCGGTGAGTCGGTGAATCGAGATGAGGTGCTCGGGGATGCGGGGCCCCGGGATCACGGCCCGGCGGGTCGCCGGTGCCGGTCAGAGGAGCCCGTGGCGGGGCGGACGGGTGCCGTTGAGCGCCCAGCGACCCAGGTGCTGCACCTTCCAGCGCGTCGGGTCGTGCAGGGTGTGGGTCCGGGCGTCGCGCCAATGCCGGTGCAGATTGAGGGAGTCGAGCGCGGCGCGGGTGCCCGCCACCTCGAAGAGTGCCGAGCCGGTCTCGACCGCCGCCTCTGCGGCGACGACCTTCGCCGCCGCGACCGCGAGGGACGCCTCGGCGGCGGAGTCGTCGGTGAGATCGGCCTCCGCGCGGTCGACCGCGCGGGCGGCCTCCGCGAGCAGGGCGTCCGACGACCGTACGCGCAGCGACAGTTCGCCGAACCGCTGGATGAGGAGCGGGTCGTCGGACGCCCTCTCCACCCCGCTCTCGAACCAGGGCCGGCTCTTCGTACGGACGAAAGCGGCGGCCTCCTCCAGAGCGGCTGCCGCGATCCCCGCGTCGATGGCCGAGTGCAGCAGTTGCGCGACGGCTCCGTGCAACTGCGGCCCTCGGAAGGTGAGATGGTGCGGCACCACCCGGTCGGCCGGTACGCGGACGTCTTCGAGCCGGACCGTCCCGCTCGCCGTGGTGCGCTGCCCCATGCCGTCCCAGTCGTCCACCACCGTGACACCGGCCGCGGAACGCGGTACGTACGCCACCCACAACTCCTCGTCGTCACCCCTGGCCAGGACGGGTATCCAGTGCGCGTAGAGGGCCCCGGTCGAGTAGTGCTTCTCCCCGGTCAGCAGGAAACCGCCGTCCCCGCCGGCGGTGAGCCGCGTCCGGATGTCCTGGACGTGCTTCGTACCCGCCTCGGACTGGGCGTTGCCGAGACGGCGGCCGGCGAGTACCTCGCCGAAGAAGAACCGCCGCTGCTCCTCGCTGCCCCGGGCACGCAGCACGTTGACGTACACGAAGTGGCTCTGCGGGATCTGCGCGAGGCTGGCATCGGCCGAGGCGAGGGTCCGTACGACACGGGCCAGGGTGGTGTGGCGCACACCGGCTCCTCCGTACGCCCGGGGCACCGTGACGCCGAGGAGACCGGAGGCGGAGAGCCGGTCGAGTTCGGCGTGCGGCAGCCGCCGCTCCGAATCCCGCGCGGCGGCCCCCGAGCGGAATTCGGCCGCCAGCTCGCACGCGAGGGCGAGCGCCTCCGTGTCGTCGCGGACGACATGGGCGGCGGACGGACCGCCGGTGGGGACGGGAGGAGGGGCGGAGGAGACGGCCATCGGTACTCCGGAGGTCGAGTGCGGACGTGCGGACGTGCGGGTGTGCGGACGTGCGGGTGTGCGGACGTGCGGGTGTGCGGACGTGCGGGTGTGCGGACGTGCGGACGTGTTCGGCGGTGCCGGAACGGACGCGCACGGGTGGAGGACACCGGTGGGGAGGTGGTCTCGCGACGCACCGGGCGAGGCGAACGCCCTGCCGTCGAAGTCGTCACCGGCCCTCGGACATGGACACGGTGGGAGAGGTACGCCGCCGGCCCGCCCCGGGTACGCTCCGCCGCGCGACGACGCTCGCGCGACACGCGTGCGAGGTGGGTCCACGGGGGCGGAACGGACGGGAGGAGGCTCTCTGGACTCCCTACGGCAGGACGGTCAGCGGCCGTGGCCGGGACGACATCCGTCGCCGGGACGACATCCGTGGCAGGGGCGACAGACGGCGCTGGAGACACGCGCGAGGTCGACATGGCGCCGCCGCGTGAGGTCCACTCGCTTGTCCATGGTCACCGATCCGCTCGCAGGAGGTGGAGCCGTCCGACCGAGCTCGGGTCACCCGCCCAACGCGGACCCGTGCCACCGGGGAACGTGATCCGCGCGACCCCGGGTCTTTCCGGCCGTCGGCTGCCCGTTCCCGTCAGGGAGCGTACCGGCAGTCGGGGCGCGGGTGGCAGTCCGCACCGGCGAACCGTCGACCGGTTCTCTCCGGCTTTCCCTCCCGCTTCCCTCGGGCCGGGCGGAGGGAAGCGGGAGTGGCGGGAACCACGGTCACCGCGCAGTCGTCCGACTTGTGATCATCGTCGCTGCCGAGGCCGGGCGCGGAACGCGTGCGGATCGGTGACGACCCGGCAGCGAGTCCACCCGCCCGCCTCCACCGCCGGGCACGGGATTTCCACCGGGCACCCCACGGGTTCGCCGAGACCGTGGGCGGTGGTGAACCCGTCGTCGTACACGGTGCCGAGATACCGTTCGGGCCCGTCGGGGAAGACCGTGGCCACGACCGCCTCCGGGTGTGTACGGGCCGCCCAGGCGGACACGAGGGCGACGGCCCCGGTGCTCCATCCGCCGCTGACGAAGTTCCCCGAGGCGAGCCGTCGGCAGGCGTGCACGGCTTCGGCCGGCCCGACCCAGTGGACCTCGTCGAACGCCTCGTGGACGACATTGCGCGGCCGGATGCTGCTGCCCAGGCCGCGCATCAGGCGCGGGCGGGCCGGTGGGCCGAAGATCGTCGAACCTGTCGCGTCGACCCCTACGAGCCGCAAACCGGGCAGGCGGCGGCGGAGGGGGCCCGCGATTCCGGCGCTGTGGCCTCCCGTGCCGACACTGCAGACGAGGATGTCGATCCGGTCGAGACGGCCGGCGAGTTCGGACGCGAGCGAGGCGTAACCGGCCACGCTGTCGGGGTTGCCGTACTGATCGGGCCAGTAGGCCCCGGGAGTCCGGTGCAGCAGTTCGTGGAGCCGGGCCAGCCGGGCCGCCTGCCAGCCGCCCTGTCGCGCCGGGCGGTCCACGAACTCCAGCCGAACTCCGTAGGCGCGCAACAACTTCCGCATGGACGGTTCGAGTTCGGCGTCCACCACCAGGGTGACCGGGTGCCCCAGGGCCTGTCCCGCGAAGGCGAGACCGATCCCGAGCGTTCCGGAGGTCGATTCCAGCACCGGTCCGCCGGGCAGCAGTTCGCCGCGTTCCCTGGCACCCAGCAGCATCGCGACCGCCGGACGCGCCTTCATGCCCCCGGGGCCCAGCCCTTCGAGCTTCGCCCAGAATCCCGGGTGCGGCCCCGCGAGATCGGTGGTGATGCGGGCCAGCGGCGTCTGCCCCACGAGTGCGAGCAACGCACGGTTCTCCACCGGAGCGTGGACGGTTGTCGTCACCGGGTGGCTCCGGCGTGTTCGCCGTAGAGGTGAACGGAACCCGCGCCGCCGTCGAGCCAGAAGAACGGGTACGGCTCGGCGCACACCGCCGTGACGCCCGCGCCGATGAGCCTGGGCAGCACCGCGCTGCCGGTCTGGGCGAACATCACCAGCGGTTTGCCCTGCCGCTGGGCGCGGACGCGCAGTTCCTCGAACGTGCCGTTGCCCAGGGTCATTCCGGAGGCGAGTACGGCGTCGCAGTGGTCCAGTGCCCCGATCGCGTCCGTCGTCACGGGCTCGCCCCACTCCGTGACGCCGCCCTTGAAGTCGCACGGGACGTAGTGGAGGCCGCGCGTGCGCAGCTCCTCCAGAAGGGAATTGACGACTCCCACCACCAACACCCGGCGTCCTGGCGGGAGACGGAGCAGGCTCACGACGGCTTGGGCCCGGGCCTGTGACCTGATCAGTGAACTCCCGCTCGGGAGAGCCCATTCCACAGCTCCGGACACGGGTCCGTGTCGATGGGTGTGCATCAGATAGGCGTCCAGGGCGGCCACGCGGACCGACAGGAGTGGATGCCCGAGCAGGCTTCCGGCATCGGAGCCGGCACACTCCGCCACGACACGGCCGGGCAGCGAGCCGGGTTCCACCGCACATGAACCCACCACCGCGGCCAGTCGCAGGCTCAACACCTCGTTGCGGTAGCCGGTGTTCCGCCCGTCGTGGCGTACGGCCTGGTGCGTGGTGAACGCCGAGGAGATCCGCAGGTCTCCCGGGAGGGGGCCGAACTCCCCGGAGACGACCCGCTCGACGAGTTCGGGGTACGAGCCGGCGGTGGCCCCGGGGCCTGCCGTGGACGGTCCGGCCGGACTCGCGCACATCAGGGGGGTCATGGGTCTCCTTCGTGGTGCGGGGTGTCCGGGCGCGGCGACATGAACCCGGTCGGGGCGGGAGCCCTGGAAGGATCACGTTATCGACAATCATTTTCATTGTCATCTGTGACGGTGGACGGAGGCTGATGCCGTGTCGAGCCGAGCGGTTCGTGCCGGGAATACCCCGGAGGATCCGAATCGGATGAATCCGCTGACGCGAGGCGGACAGAACCCGCTGTGACCTGCCGGGTGGTGCCGGCGGGTCACGGACCACGCGATCCACTCCGGCCCACCTCCGCGGCCACGCGGGAGCCGTGACGGCCCGGGCTCATGGTGGTCAGCGCCGGAGGCACCCGCGAGCCGCTCGACCCGGTCC
>NZ_JBSFVR010000435.1:0-5605 GCF_053592415.1 Streptomyces sp. NPDC002690
CGATGGTCCGACGGCGCGGCGGCCCGACGGCACCCCTCACGCCGTCGCCCCGCGGGTGTGTGCGGGCGCCGTCCGGGCCCCGCGGTCGATGTCCGGAAGAACTCTGTCGGCCCATCCTCGGGCGGCGATTCGGCGGCGACCAACGGCGAGCACCGCACTGTGTCAACTCCGCCCCTGCGCCCGGCGCACGGAACGCGCGCCACCTGACAAGGTCGCGAGGGAGTTGTTGCCCGCCCTCTCACGCCCGGGCAGGCTCGGACACACCGGGGCCGCACTTCCCCTCCGTCCGCGACCCGGCGGGCGGCGCCCGGGCCGGAGCCGACCCACGCGCCAACCGGGGGTGGCCGTCCCGTCCTTGAGCGGCCCGGCACCTCCACGTCCCACCACGGAACCGGGCCGGAAGGCATCCGCAGGCAGGCACTGGCGCCGCGCCGGGAGCGGGTACGTCTCCGCGGCGCACCACCGCCGCCGGCGTCCGGACGCCGCCTTTTCCCACCGTGGCGCGCATCGCACACAGGAGAGGACACATGACCACCATGTCCCGACGGCCCGCCGACCCGGTCGACGGCCGGTGGATCGACGAATGGCACCCCGACGACCCGCGGTTCTGGGCGGAAGGGGGCCACCGCGTCGCCCGCCGGAACTTGCTCTGGTCGGTCCTCTCCGAGCACCTCGGCTTCACCGTCTGGACGCTGTGGAGCGTGGTCGCGGTCAGGCTCGGCGGCGTCTCCCTCTCGACCGACCGGCTGTTCTGGCTGATCGCCCTGCCCAACCTGGTCGGGGCCCTGCTGCGGGTGCCCTACACCTTCGCCCCCGCCCGGTTCGGCGGTCGCAACTGGACCGTGGTCAGCACCCTGCTGCTGCTCGTCCCGGCCGGCCTGCTCGGCATCGCCGCGGGCAACCCCTCCACGCCGTACTGGGTCCTCCTGCTGATCGCCGCGACCGCCGGTCTCGGCGGCGGGAACTTCGCCTCCAGCATGGCCAACATCACGCACTTCTACCCGAGGTCCAAGCAGGGTGCCGCCCTCGGCCTGAACGCGGCCGGCGGGAACATCGGCGTCAGCTCCGTGCAACTGGTGGTGCCCTGGGTCATCACCTCCTTCGGCCTCGCCGCGGCCGGCCTGATCTGGCTGCCGGTCATCCTGCTCGCGGCGTACGCGGCGTTCCGGGGCATGAACAATCTGCGGAGCGCCGGTTCGACCGCGGCGGCCCAGCTCAGGATCGCCGGCAACGCCCACACCTGGATCATGTCGGTGCTCTACGTGGGCACCTTCGGCTCCTTCATCGGCTACGCGACCGCGCTGCCCCTGCTGATCAAGGTGGAGTTCCCCGAGGCCGGCCTCGCCCCGTACGTCTCGCTGGGCGCCCTGATCGGCTCCTGCACCCGGCCGGCCGGTGGCCGGCTGGCGGACCGCTGGGGCGGCGCCCGGGTGACGCTGTGGAACTTCGCCGTGATGGGAGTGGGCGCGCTCGGTGCCGTGGCCGCGCTGCGCGCCCACAGTTACCCGCTGTTCCTGGGCGCGTTCCTGCTGCTGTTCGTCACGGCCGGCGTCGGCAACGGCTCCACCTACCGGATGATTCCGGCGATCTTCACGGCCCGCTCGCTCCGGCTCGCACGGCTGTCCCGGGACACCGACGAGGAGGCCGCGGCCGCCCAGGGGCGCCGTGACAGCGCCGCCGCGCTCGGCGTCACCTCCGCCATCGGCGCGCTCGGCGGATTCTTCGTCAACCGCGCCTTCGGTACGTCGGTCGCGGCAACCGGGAACGCAGAGGCGGCGCTGATCGCCTTTGCCGTCTTCTACGCGTGCTGCCTGGGCCTGACCTGGCTCTGCTACCTGCGACGCGGGGCCGTGGCCCGGCCCGCGTCCGGCCTGGTGGACCTCCGTGTCTGAGCCGTCCGCGCGGACTCCCGGTCCGGTGCCCCTGACCCCGCCCACCGCGACGCACTGCCCGTACTGCGCACTGCAGTGCGGGATGTGGCTGGAACCCGGCCCGGAGGGCCTGACCACCGTACGGCCGCGGGCGCTGGCCGCCCGGCCGGGCGGTACGACCGGCCGGGCGGCACTCTGCCAGAAGGGCTGGACGTCGGTGGACCTGCTCCACTCCCCCGACCGTCTCCTCACCCCCCTGGTCCGTCGTGACGGCGAGCTCGTCCCGGCCCCGTGGGAGGAGGCGATGGATCTGGTCGCCCGGCGGATCCGGGAGATCCGGGAGCAGGACGGCCCGGACGCGGTCGCGGTCTTCGGCGGGGGCGGCCTGACCAACGAAAAGGCCTACCAGCTGGGGAAGTTCGCCCGCGTCGCGCTCGGTACCTCGCAGATCGACTACAACGGCCGGTTCTGCATGTCCTCGGCCGCCGCGGCGGGCAACCGGGCCTTCGGGCTCGACCGGGGCATGCCGTTCCCGCTGGCCGACGTCGCCGAGGCCGGTGCGATCCTGCTGGTCGGCTCGAACCCGGCCGAGACCATGCCTCCGTTCACGCAGTACCTGCTGGCGGCCCGCGAGGCGGGCGGATCCCTGATCGTCGTCGATCCGCGCCGCACCCCCACCGCGGAGCACGCGACCCTGCACCTCCAGCCGGCCCCCGGCACCGATCTCGCCCTCGCCAACGGTCTGCTGCACATCGCGATCGCCCTCGGGCACCTGGACGAGAAGTACATCGCCCGCCGCACCACCGGCTACGACGAGGTTCGCCGGGTGGTGGCCAACTACTGGCCCGAACGGGTCGAACGCATCACCGGCGTACCGCTGCGCGACCAGCGGCGGGCGGTCCAGCTCCTGGCGGGCGCCGAGCGGTCGATGGTGCTCACCGCGCGCGGCGCGGAACAGCACAGCAAGGGCACCGACACCGTCTCGGCATTCGTCAACCTGGCACTGGCACTCGGACTGCCCGGTACCCCCGGCGCCGGATACGCCTGTCTGACCGGCCAGGGAAACGGTCAGGGCGGCCGGGAACACGGCCAGAAGGCGGACCAGTTGCCCGGCTACCGCCGGATCGACGACCCCGTCGCCCGGCGCCACGTCGCCGGGGTCTGGGACGTGCCGGAGGAATCGCTGCCGGGTCCCGGGCCCAGCGCGTACGAGCTGCTGGACTCCCTCGGTACCTCCGGCGGGCCGCGCGCGTTGCTGGTCTTCGGCAGCAACCCCGTCGTCTCCGCCCCGAACGCCCGGCACGTCGAGGAGCGACTGCGCTCCCTGGACCTGCTGGTCGTCTCGGACCTGGTGCTCAGCGAGACCGCCGCGATCGCGGACGTCGTCCTGCCGACCGCCCAGTGGGCCGAGGAGGACGGCACGATGACCAACCTGGAGGGACGCGTGCTGCGCCGCCGCAGGCTGCGCCCGCCGCCTCCCGGTGTGCGCACCGACCTGGAGACGATCGCGGACCTGGCTTCCCGGCTGGGCCACGCCTCCCGCTTCCCGGCCGAACCCGAGGCCGTCTTCGAGGAGTTGCGCCGGGCCAGCCGGGGCGGGATCGCGGACTACTCGGGCATCAGCTACCGCCGGATCGACGACGAGGACGGCGTCCACTGGCCCAGCCCGGAACGGGCCGGGGGCCCGGCGGCGGGCACCCCTCGGATGTTCCTGGACGCTTTCGCGCACCCGGACGGCCGCGCCCGGTTCTTCCCCGTCGAGCACCGGCCCGCGGCGGAGGAACCAGATGAGCGGTACCCGTTGTACCTGACCACCGGCCGGGTCATGCAGCACTACCAGAGCGGCGCGCAGACCCGCCGGGTGCCGGCCCTCGTGGCGAGCGCGCCCAGGCCGTTCGTCGAGTTGCACCCCGACCTGGCGGCCGCCCTCGGCATCGAGGAGGGCCGTCCGGTCCGGGTCGTGAGCCGGAGGGGAGAGGCCGTGGCCGAGGCCCGGCTGAGCACCGCGATCCGGCGCGACACCATCTTCATGCCCTTCCACTGGGGTGGCGCCGGCCGGGCCAACTCCCTGGTCGGGGCCGCCCTCGATCCTCAGTCCCGGATGCCCGAGTTCAAGGTGTCCGCAGCCCGGTTGGAGACGGTGACGTGCGACATGTCGTAGTGGTGGGCAACGGTATGGCCGGCCACCGGATCGCCTCGGAGCTGCGCGCCCTGGACGAGGGATCGCGGATCACCGTGCTCGGTGCCGAACCGCACCCCGCGTACAACCGGGTGCTGCTGACCAACCTGCTGGCCGGGAAGGCCGACGAGCGGAGCATCCGGCTGCCGGACCTCCCGCCCGGGGTGACCGTGCGGACCGGTGTCTCCGTCACCTCCGTCGACCGCGGGGCGCGCACGCTGACGGCCGCCGACGGGAGCGTCGTCGGCTACGACACGCTGGTGCTGGCCACCGGCGGTTCGGCCCTGCTGCCGCCGGTCAAGGGGCTCCACCGGGACGACGGGGTGCGGCTGCTGCCCGGGATCGTCGGGTTGCGCACCCTGGACGACTGCCAGGAGGTGTTCCGCCTCGTGGCCGAGGCGGGACGGCGTACCGCGGGGGGACAGGCCCGGGTACTGGTGCTCGGCGGCGGCCTTCTCGGCCTGGAGGCCGCCCGGGGCCTGGTGCAGCGGGGCGTCCGGGCGGAGATCCTCCAGGGTGGCGACTGGCTGATGAGCCGCCAGCTGGACGGTCCCGGCGGCCGGGCCCTGCTGGGCGCCCTCGCCGAGCTGGGTGTGGCCGCCCGGGTGGGTGTCCAGGTCGAGTCGGTGGTCGGGGAGGACCGGTTCGAGGGCGTACGGTGCGCCGACGGACGGCTGATCGAAGGGGACGTGCTGGTCGTCGCCTGCGGGGTGCGTCCGGCCACCGGACTCGCGGCGGCGGCCGGGCTGCCGGTCGAACGGGGCATAGTGGTCGACGACCGGATGCGTACGGCCGACCCTCGGATCTTCGCGGTCGGCGACTGCGCCGAGCACCGCGGTACGGTCTACGGCCTGGTGCAGCCCGCCTGGGAGCAGGCGCGGGTCGCGGCCCGGACCATCGCCGCGCTGCCGGACGCGGAGCCCTACCGGGGCACGCGGGTGGCGACCCGGCTCAAGACCACCGGAATCGACCTCGCCACCATGGGCGAGGTCGGCGAGGAGGGCTCCGGCGACGGGGGCGAGGTGCTCACCTATCTCGACTCCAGCCGGAACGTCTACCAGAAGGTCGTCATCCGGGACGGCCGGGTGACGGGCGCGATCCTGGTCGGCGGCAGCTCCACCGTCGGCACCATCACCCAGCTCTTCGACCGGCGGGCCGCCGTGCCGCAGGACAGGCGGCTGCTGCTGTTCCCGGAACTGGCCGGGGCGGGCGCGCGCCCCGCGTCCCCCGGCGAACTGGTCTGCCTGTGCAACGGAGTGCCCCGGAGCGAGATCCTCCGGCACTGCGCGGGCGGCGCGAGGTCGGTCGCGTCCGTCGCCGACGCGACCCGGGCGACTACCGGCTGCGGCGGCTGCCGTCCGCTGGTGGAGGAGATCCTCGCCGGGCTCGGTCCGTCCGACGGGACGGGGTGACGGCGCCTTGGGGTCGGGCCCGGCCGGCCGGCGGGAGATCGGCTCCGGCACCGCTGGGGCGGAGCCAGGGGAACGGGCGGGAGCGACGGGAACGGGCGGGAGCGACGGGAACGGGCGGTGGGCCACCGGGGGTTCCGGTGGCC
>NZ_JBSFVR010000436.1:0-5556 GCF_053592415.1 Streptomyces sp. NPDC002690
ACCTTGGTGTTGCCGGCGTAGACCTTCCGACCGAGCGTGTCGGCGATTCGCTGGGCCGTCGCCGGAGCTCCACCCTTCGAATCGCCCGCCTTACAACGGGGCTGCGGCTGCTACGCGGCGACCGGTTCGCGTGCGGCGACGCGACACCGGGTGAGCACGGTCTGTGCGGTCTCGCCGTAGATGCTGTGGTCCTTGACCGTGCCGGTCAGCTCAACCTCGTCGCCCTGGTCGGGGACGTCGGCTGCGGAACTGAACCAGATGAACACGTTCCCGCTCGGGTCCTGGAACTTCACCAGTCGGCGGCGCTGGGTGGTGTAGCCGTACGTCCGGCCCTCCAGCTCGATCACGGTGGTGACGGTGGCGGTGGTGGTGATCCGCTCGCCCACCGTGCCCTGAGGCTTGCTGCTCTGGGCGGCCCGCTCGGCGGCTTCCTTCTCCTGGTCGCGGTACCAACCCGCGATGGCGGACACGAGCGTCGGGAGGTGGCGCGGGTCGACGGTCTCACCCTTGGCAAGTTGCCCCACCTTGTGGCGGTAGTCGGAGAGGCTGCCGTATCCCTGGACGGCCCATGCCCGGACGGCGGCGGCGGTGGTCGGCGCGTCGGGGTCGGCGTCGATGGCGTCCTTCCACTCCTGCGGGGCCTTGCGGTCGAAGAAGTACCCTTCGACACCGTCGGCGGTCGGAGACGCGTCCTTCCACTGCTCGGACCGGCTGTAGAACCGGCCCTCCTCCTTGACGATGGCGGCGGTCACCCGCAGGACCTCGATCACCGGGACGCGGAGGTCGGCCGGGATGCCGCCCCCCTCGGCGTCCCAATCGGCGTCCTTGAGCGTGCCGAACCGCCACAGGGCCTCAAGACCCTTGATCGGCAGGCCGGTGTACGGCTCGACGCACGTCGTGCCAAGCTGCCGCATCTCGCCGTTCTCGTGGCGGGCAAGGTAGGTGGCGGTGCGGTGCCTGGCGACGGCGCACCCGTGGCAGAAGTTCTCGATGGCGCAGTACTGGCGCGCGGCCTCGGCGTCCTGCTCAGGCAGACCGGGGAAATGGCTGGTGATCGTCTCGCCCTCCTCGTCGTGGTCCAGGCGGGCTATGACGGTCCAGCCGTGGTGACGGGGGATGTCGCCGGAGATCGTCACGGTGACGGTGGGGCGCTTTCCGATCACGCGGCCGTCAAGGTCGCGGTAGTCGGCAAGGAACGGCTCGGAGATGTCGAGCTTGTACGCGCTGAGGTGGTGGACTGCGGCGCGCGCGTTCGTGGCCTCGACAAGCTGCCGGACGCGGGACTGAGCGGTCGCGGGGATGGAAAAACGCATGGCTGCGCTGGTCATCGTGGGTGCTCCTGCTGGTGAGAGAGGAATTCGCGGGCCCGGCCGGGCGGGTTGCCCTCCACATTCGGCCGGGGCGGTCTGGCTGGCGGACCGTGGTGTTGGAGGGGGGTTGCCCTCCCCCTCCAACACGCTTAATTAAACCATGTTTTGAGCCATGGGGCAAGCATCCCGGCCAGGGATGTCGAGCGCGGCGCGGTCCCGCAGAAACGCGGCGAACAGGGCGGCGGTGTAGCTGTCGGCGGTGCCGTACGTGCGGCGGCAGTCCAGTGCGCCGATGCGCTCGCCCCGGTGGTGGACGGGGAACGCTGCGCCGGGGGCCGGGATGGCGAGTGCGTACAGTCCGCGCGGGGTGTCCACGCGCAGGACGACGGCGGCGGCCTGGTGGTCGTAGGCGACGGACCAGCGGCGGGGTCCGATGCCGAACTCTGCGAGTCCAGCCGCGATGGCGCGGGCCTGCATGATGTCGACGGCAGTGCCGGGGTCGGGCTCGGCCGGGGCGGGGACGCATCCGCATCCGTGGTCGTCGGCGCGGGTCTCGAACAGAGCTGTACGGGTCACTGTGGGGCTCCTGGGGTGGCCGGGGGCGGGGGTGTTCCCGCCCCCGGCGTCGGGCGGCTGAGGTGGTTAGGCGGCGGCTTCGTCGTCGCTGGCGGGGTCGTCGGCCTCCTCGGCGTCCGGCTCGCCCTCCTCCTCGTCGGCGCCGGTCTCCTGCTCGACCTCCGGCTCACTGCCCGTCGTGATGACGCGGGGCTTCTTCTTCGACGGGTCGTACGGCTCGTCGTCCACGACCGACTGCTCAATGGGCGTGAGCGGGTACCCGAGGGCCGCGAGCACCTGGAACCACCGGCCGGTGGGCGTCCGCGTCCACGGGGCGCGCTGACTGTCCGTCCTCCACGCGGACCGGTTCGCGCACTTCTCCCGTACGGCGGCGATGGCGGCGAACTGGAGCTGCGGGGCCCTGCGGGGGTCCTTGGCGACGTGACCGGCGAAGCCGCCCCGGTCCTTGGCCTGCTCGGTGCCCAACCCCAGGAAAACAGCCAGGATTTCCGTCGTCGGCTCCTTGTTCAGGTCGTCACAGATCCCCCAACTTCCTTCCAAGAGAGCGTTGTTCACGTGCCCGATCAGGGTGTTGGTCATGGCCTTCGGGAGGTTGCGCCGCTTGATCAGGTCGGTGATCCACTTCCGGCGCAGGGCCTCGGCCGCGTCCCAGTCGATGTTCCCCTTCTTGACGGCGGCGCGGGCGGCGCGCTCGGCCTCCACCTCGGTGGCGGTCTTCGTGCCACCGCCATTTCCACTGCTGCCCTCGGGCACCGTGTGCCCGTACAGCCCCGGGGCGGAGCAGTAGGGCTCATACCGGTCCGCCCGCCGCTCGTCGAACACCCACACCAGCCCCTTGCACTCGGCGTGCTCCTCGGCACTGATGCCGCGCAGTCGCCATACGGGCATGGCGCGCTCGGACAGCTCCTCGGTGCCCCTGATCCGCTGCCCGCCCGCCTCCAGCTCCGCCCGGTGGGCCTCGGCCTTGGTCCGCTTGTCGCGCTTGGTCCGCTCGACGGCGATGGCCCAGTCAACGTCTCCCTCGTTGGCGTCGTCGTCGGCGGCGGCCTCGGTGATCGCGGCGAGCGCTTCGGCGTCGTCCGTGAACTCCGACAGCGCGGCCAGCTGCTCAAACGTCCATTCGTAGCTGCTCGCGCCGCTGACGGCGGCCGACAGCTTCTCGTCGGACCGGACCTTGACCAACGTCCTGACGTCCTTCTGGCGAACACCTGCGGCCTTGGCGATGCGGCCCACCTGCGCACCCGCTTCGGCCGCGCTGAACATCGCCTGGTTCATCTCGGAAGCGCTCAGGCTCTTGCGGTGCTGAGCGGTCGTGATCATGTCGAGGAACTGGCTTGCCTCGTCACGGTCGTCATCCTCCCACTCGTACGGCAGGTGGGTAAGACCCGCGTCCGTCGCAGCGTGGTAGCGGCGGTTTCCGTCGTTGACCTGGAGGACTCCGCCGTCGAGTCGCTGGATCTTGACGGGGATGCGGCACCCCTCGGTGCGGAGCGAGTCCACGAACGCGGCGCTCAGGTCCAGGTCCTCGCGGGCGTTCTCCGGGTGCGGGGTGAGCGCATCAATCCGGATCACGGGGCGCGGGGTGACCGGAACGGTCTCCATCCCTGCGGCGACGGCGGCGGCCAGCCGCTGAAACCCGTCGATGACCTGCGGCACGTCGCCATGGGTGCGCACGACGTACAGCGGCTCCACGACGCCGTTGCCCTTCACGTCGGCCAGCAGATCGGCCGGGACCTCGATGTCGCGGACGTTGCCGGGGTGCGCGGCCAGCTCGGCGACCGCGAGGGTCGGCCACAGGGCAGGGGCAGCCTGGACGCCGGCCTGGGTCTTGGTGTTCGCCATCGGTCTTTCTTCTTCCTGGTGAGAGTTCGTCGGGACGTTCGGCCCGGTGGGGTGTCGGTCGGGGGGTTGCCCTCCCCCTTCCGACATCATTAATTAAACCATGTTTTTGAGAGTGGGGCAACCGACGATGCTGTGATCGCCGCCACTCGGGTGTAGTGCTGCGGCGGTGCGGATCATGGCTGCGGCCTTGGCGGTGGTGCGCTCGGGCTCGTCCCCCCAGCACCACAGGAGCGTGCGCCGGTAGGCGTCCTCCGTGAGCCCCAGCTTGCGCCACCGGACCCCGGACACGGGACGGCCGTTGACCTGATTGCTGAGCACCACGAGGGAGTCGAACAGGGCGCGCTGGAAGATGTCCCACGGTTCACCGCGAACGAACCAGCGGGGCCGGGCGGAGCGCACGCCGCGCTCCCATGCGTGCAGCACGGTGCACGGGGCGGTGTCGCCCATCCGGCCAGGCTGCCAGAGGTGGTCACCCTGGTAAAGCCCGACGCGTTCGATGTGGTCGGCGGCGGCGGTGAGGATGCGGGTGGGGGTGGCGGGCGGCTTCCGGGACGGCATCGCGTTCTCCTGACGGTGGTCATTTGTGGTCAAGTGGTGTCGTGCTGGGCGGACTTGGCCGTGATGGTGCACTCGACGCAGTGACACGGCGTCTGCCACTGCCACCCGGCCGCGCAGATGATCGAGTAGGCAAGGGCGGCGGCTTCGCTGATCCGGCCGGTGCCGGGCTCCTTCGGCGTCGCGGCGGCCCACGTATAGGGGAAGCTATAGATCTGGAAGTAGTGGCGGCCGTTCTCGTCGGTCTTGTGGAATCGGGCCCATTCCATGTACACGCGAGGTCCCTTGACGCTTCGAGCGGGGGCCGGGGCGGCAGGCTGCCGCCCCGGCCGGGATGGACGGTCAGGCTGCGAGCGCTCCGGCGGTCTGGGCACCGATGCGGCGGCTGCCTCCGATGTCGGCGCGGCTGCCTGCGGCGGCTCCGTCGCCGTACCCGCTGCCGCTGTACGAGCCGCGCGTGTGCCGGACGTGCGGGTGCTCCTCGCGGAAGAGGGCATCCACCATCGCGTCACGGTCGGCCAGCACGAGTTCACCGCTACGACCGGTGGCCGAAGTCTCCTCGCTGGCGGCGGCGCGGGCGGCCTGCTCGATCGCCTCCAGACGTGCAATGACACGCTCGATGAACCCGAGGGTCCACGAGGTTCGCCATGCCCGCGCGCTGCGGACGCCGTACGGGACTACCTGCGCACCGAGCCCGCCGAACATCTGGATCAGCAGGGAGGCGTACAGGACTTCGGCGCGCTGGATGTCGGACTCATGACCGACGATGTGGACGCGGCGCCCCTTGCCCCACACCCCCATGTGCACGGCCTTGCACCCAACGCTCTGAGCGATGAAGCAGATCAGCCGGACACGGGACATGGCCCACGGGTTGGGGAGGTCGACGTACTTCGCTATGACCGCGTCCCGCGAAGGCTGCCCGTCGCCCAGCATGGCCTCTTCGACCCCGTACTTCGCCATCATCTCGAACGCCCGCCTCCGAGCCAACTCCGCCTCAGACTCGGGCGTACGGGGGTCCTCCGCCTTGGCGAGCAGAGCGCGGATGGTGTCGAGCTTTCCGGGGGCCTTCGTGGTACTCACGTGCGTTCTCCTGGTGAGAGTGGATGTCGACGGCCGGTCGGCCTGCCGTTCGCCGGTCGGGGGTTGCCCTCCCCTTCCGACATCACTAATTAAACCATGTTCTAGAGGTTGGGTCAACCCTGACATGGGCCCTGACCTGGCCTTCTATCCCCGCTGTCCCGCACCCGCCCGCCGGGCCGCGCCCACCACGGGC
>NZ_JBSFVR010000437.1:0-5511 GCF_053592415.1 Streptomyces sp. NPDC002690
CTCGGCCGGAACCACTTCTCCGGCAAGCACAACATCAAGAAGTGCCGGGTGGTCGACGCAGCCTTTGCGCGAGCTGCGCCGGTACGTCCGCGCCAGGATCGCCGGCACGGTCGGGGAGTTCAGCCGCCACGGCGGGCCCGACCGCGTGGTCGCCACCTCGAAGACCTTCAAGCAGCTCGCCCGGATAGCCGGGGCGGCCCGCTCCACGGAGGGGCTGTACACCCGGCGGACCCTCTCCGCCGCGGCCCTGGAGGAGTGGGTCCCCAAGCTGGCGATGATGACCGCCGAGGAACGCGGCCGGCTCCCCGGCGTCTCGCCCGACCGGGCGGGCCAGCTGCTCGCCGGGGCGCTCGTCGCCGAGGGCGCGATGGACCTCTTCGGGATCACCGAGCTGGAGATCTGCCCCTGGGCGCTCCGCGAGGGCGTCATCCTGCGCCGCCTCGACCACCTCCCGGCGGAGCGGCTCGCGCTGAGCTGACGGACCGGCCGCGGCGGGGCCGGCGGCGACCGGCCGTCGGCGGTGACCGGCCGTCGGCAGCGACCGACCGCCGGCAACGACCGACCGGCGGCAACGACCGGCCGTCGGCAGCCCCGGCCGGTCAGGTCCGTTCATGGTCCTTCTCACTTTCCCTTCCGCCCTCTCGGCGGCGCGCCGCCGGGCCCGTACGCTGTCCAGGTGGCAGATCCAGCGGTGCGCATCCCCGATGCGAAGGTCGCCCTGTCGACGGCCTCGGTCTATCCGGAGTCGACGGCGACGGCTTTCGAGATCGCCGCGCGCCTGGGGTACGACGGTGTCGAGGTCATGGTGTGGACCGATCCGGTCAGCCAGGACATCGAGGCGCTGCGGCGCCTTTCCGACTACCACCAGGTCCCGATCCTCGCCGTGCACGCGCCATGTCTGCTGATCACCCAGCGGGTCTGGTCCACGGACCCCTGGGTCAAGCTCCAGCGGGCCAGGTCCGCGGCCGAACGGCTCGGTGCCTCCGCCGTCGTGGTCCACCCGCCGTTCCGGTGGCAGCGCCACTACGCCCGCGACTTCGTCGACGGGATCTGGCGCATGGCGAACGAGACCGATGTCCGGTTCGCCGTGGAGAACATGTACCCGTGGCGCTACCGGGACCGCGAGATGCTCGCGTACGCCCCGGACTGGGACGTCACCCACGACGACTACCGGCACTTCACGGTCGACCTCTCGCACACCTCCACGGCCCGTACCGACGGGCTCGCCATGGTGGACCGGATGGGCGACCGCCTCGCCCACGTGCACCTCGCCGACGGCAAGGGCTCCGGCAAGGACGAGCACCTGGTGCCCGGCCGGGGCGACCAGCCCTGCGCGGAACTGCTGGAGCGCCTCGCGCGGAGCGGGTTCGACGGGCACGTGGTCCTGGAGGTCAACACCCGCCGGGCCATGTCGTCCGCCGAACGCGAGGCCGACCTCGCCGAGGCGCTCGCCTTCACCCGTCTCCACCTGGCCTCGGCCAAGCGGACGCCCCGGCCGTGACCTCCCGTTCCACCCAGGAAGACGCCCCGGCCCCGCGCCGCAGGGGCCGTCCCTCGCGCGCCGCCGCGCAAGAGGGCCCCGACTCCAGGGCCCGCATCCTCCAGGCGGCGCGTACCGAGTTCGCCGAGCGCGGCTACGACAAGGCGTCGATGCGCTCGATCGCCCGCGCGGCCGGCGTCGACGCGGCACTGGTCCACCACTACTTCGGGACGAAGGACGAGGTGTTCGGGGCGGCCGTGGAGCTCTCCTTCGAACCCGCCCTCGTCGTCCCGCGGATCCTGAGCGGCCCGGTGGAGGGGGTGGGGGAGCGGATGGCGCGCTACTTCATCTCCGTGTGGGAGAACCCCGTCAGCCGGGCGCCGCTGCTGGCGATCGTCCGGTCCGCGCTCACCCACGAGGCGGCGGCCGACGTGCTGCGCACCTTCGTGCTGGGACGGCTGCTGGAGCGGGTCGCCGCGGAGCTGGACGTACCCGACCCGACCTTCCGTGCCGAGGTGGCCGCCTCGCACATGGTGGGCATCGCGATGCTGCGGTACGTCGTACGGACCGAGCCGCTCGCCTCGGTGGACCCGGAGCGGATCGTCGCCCTGGTGGCGCCCAGCATCCAGCGTTATCTGACCGAGGACGGCCCGTACGCCCACCCGGAACCGGCGGGCGCCCAGGACCCCGGTACGCCGCCCGGAGGGCCCGCCGCGACGACCGCTCCGTGAGCACGGCGTCCCGCTATCCGGACAGGCTGTCCAGATCCTGGAGTGGGAGCGTACGCTCGGAGAAGTCTTTTCCATCGAAGTAGACAGTCTTTTCTTATCTGTCGAAGGCTTATCTGTCGAAGGAGCGAGCGACGATGCCGCAGCTGAGGTCCCGCACTGTCACCCACGGTCGCAACATGGCGGGCGCGCGCGCCCTCATGCGGGCGTCGGGCGTAGCGAGCGAGGACATCGGCAAGCCGATCATCGCCGTCGCGAACTCCTTCACCGAGTTCGTCCCGGGCCACACCCACCTCTCCCCGGTCGGCCGGATCGTCTCCGAGGCGATCCACGCCGCGGGCGCGGTGCCGCGCGAGTTCAACACGATCGCCGTGGACGACGGCATCGCGATGGGCCACGGCGGGATGCTCTACAGCCTGCCCTCGCGCGACCTGATCGCCGACTCGGTCGAGTACATGGTCGAGGCGCACTGCGCGGACGCGCTGATCTGCATCTCCAACTGCGACAAGATCACTCCCGGCATGCTGATGGCCGCCCTGCGCCTCAACATCCCGACGATCTTCGTCTCCGGCGGTCCGATGGAGTCCGGGAAGGCGACCCTGGTCGACGGCACCGTCCGCACCCTCGACCTCGTCGACGCCATGTCCGACGCGGTCAACGACAAGATCTCCGACGCGGACATGCTCCGTATCGAGGAGAACGCCTGTCCCACCTGCGGCTCCTGCTCCGGGATGTTCACGGCCAACTCCATGAACTGCCTCGCCGAGGCCATCGGTCTCGCGCTGCCGGGCAACGGCTCGACGCTCGCCACCCACACCGCCCGCCGCGCCCTCTACGAGAACGCGGGCCGCACGATCGTCGAGATCACCAAGCGCCACTACGAGCAGGACGACGCGACCGTCCTGCCCCGCGCCATCGCGAGCCGCGCCGCGTTCGAGAACGCCATGGCCCTCGACATCGCCATGGGCGGCTCCACCAACACGATCCTGCACCTCCTCGCCGCGGCCCAGGAGGCCGAGCTCGACTTCGGGCTGCCGGAGATGGACGAGATCTCGCGCCGCGTCCCCTGCCTCGCCAAGGTCGCGCCGAACGTCGCCAAGAACCGCACGTACTACATGGAGGACGTCCACCGCGCCGGTGGCATCCCCGCCATCCTGGGCGAGCTGCACCGCGGCGGACTCCTCAACGAGGACGTCCACTCCGTGCACTCCGCCTCCCTCGCCGACTGGCTGAAGAACTGGGACGTGCGCGGCGGTTCGCCCGCCCCCGAGGCCGTCGAGCTGTGGCATGCGGCCCCCGGCTGCGTCCGCTCCGCCACCGCCTTCTCGCAGTCCGAGCGCTGGGACACCCTCGACACGGACGCCGCCGAGGGCTGCATCCGCGACGTCGAGCACGCCTACTCCAAGGACGGCGGCCTCGCCGTCCTCAAGGGCAACCTCGCCGTCGACGGCTGTGTCGTGAAGACGGCCGGCGTCGACGAGTCGATCTGGACCTTCGAGGGCCCGGCCGTCGTCTGCGAGTCGCAGGAGGCGGCCGTCGAGAAGATCCTCCTGAAGCAGGTCAAGGAGGGCGACGTGGTCGTCATCCGCTACGAGGGCCCCAAGGGCGGCCCCGGCATGCAGGAGATGCTCTACCCGACGTCGTACCTCAAGGGCCGCGGCCTCGGCAAGGCGTGCGCGCTGATCACCGACGGCCGCTTCTCCGGCGGTACGTCGGGCCTGTCGATCGGCCACGCCTCCCCCGAGGCGGCCTCCGGCGGCACGATCGCGCTGGTCGAGGACGGCGACCGCATCCGCATCGACATCCCGAACCGCTCCATCGAGCTGCTCGTCCCGGACGCCGAACTGGCGGCCCGTCGCGAGGCGCTGAACGGCGTGTACGCGCCGAAGAACCGCGAGCGCAAGGTCTCGGCGGCGCTGCGTGCGTACGCGGCGATGGCGACCAGCGCCGACCGCGGCGCGGTGCGCGACGTCTCCAAGCTCGGCTGACCGCTCCACCCCAGGCAGTACGTGACCGCCCGGCCACCCCACGAGGGGGGCCGGGCGGTCCGGCGTTCCGGGGGTCGTGACCGACTCACCAGGCGGCCGGATCGCTCCCGTCCACCGCGAAGACCGAACCGTCCGGCGCCGTGCCGACGACGCCGCGGCCGACCGGCACGGGCGCGTGCGGGAAGGAGGCCAGGCCGAGCTTCCCGTTCCGGAGCCGGGGAGCGGTCTGCCCGAGCAGGTTCCCCTTCCGGGTGTCCACCGCGAGCAGCCGCCCGTCCGCCGCCGTGAAGTACAGGCGGTCCCCCTCGCCCAGCACCGGGGCCGACATCAGCGCCACCCCGGTCTCCAGCCGCCACCGTTCGGCGCTGCCGCTGCCGGTCGAGGCACCGATGTCCAGGGCGACCAGGGCCCCGCCGGGCGCCAGCAGATAGGCGGTGCCGGCGTCGACGACGATGCCCGGATCGGCCATCCCGTACGGCACCGCGATCCGCGTCGCCGTCCGCCCCTCGGGGTCGTAACGCACCAGGGTGTCGACCCGCGAGCTCTCTCCCGTCACCTTCAGGACCAGCGACCCGTCGCTGACGCCGACCGGAGTCAGCGTCCCGTCCAGCGGTCGCTGCCACCGGATGCCGCCGTCCGCCGCGTCGATCGCCGTGACCAGGGTGGTGTTCCCGGCGCCGGTGTTCTCGTAGAGGTAGGAGAGCCCGGTCGCCGGATCGTGGAAGCCGATGGCCGGCAGCGCGTGCCCGGCGAACCGGTGGTTCCAGCGCACCCGGCCTGTCCGGGCGTCGATCCCCTTCACCTCGCCCCCGGCGCCGACGATCAGCGGGGTGTCCCCGGCGCTCCACGGCCCGCCGACGGCGGAGGGGGAGCCCGCCGACCAGAGCTGCTCGCCGTCCTCGGGGCCGTAGGCCCGCAGCGTCACGCCGGGCTCGTCCACCAGGACCGGCCCGCCGCCGGTGGCCAGTGACCGCGCCGAGGCCGAGGAGTCCCGGTGCGACCAGAGAACGTGACCGTCGGCGGGATCGAGGCGGGCGACGCCGTAGCCGGACTCGGCACAGTAGAGCGCGGCGTCGGCCGCCCCGCCGCCGGGCGCACCGGAGTTCGTCCCCGCACCGGACCCGTCAAAGGACGTCCCCGCACCGGACCCGTCGGCGGTGAAGCAGTACGGGACCGCGCCGGCGGCCCCCGTCATGACGGTCCGCCACGGGGTGAAGGCTTTCGCCGCGTCCGGCGCCGCGCCGTCCTTCCGCGCCGCCGCGGGCGTACCCGCGCCGACCTCGGCGTACACCGCGCCCCCGGTGGCGAGGGTCAG
>NZ_JBSFVR010000438.1:0-5491 GCF_053592415.1 Streptomyces sp. NPDC002690
TCTCGGACGAGCAGAGGAACTCGTCGAGGTCGCTCTCCTCCGGCGGCAGCCCGTCGATGTTCGCGTAGAGGTCGTCCGGCTGGTCGACGTCACGGCCGGGCGTCGGGCCTCACCAGCCCCGGGCGCGCCACTGGGGGAGCTGTCCGCGCTCGTCGCCGAGCGTGGTGTCGTGGCCGTGGCCCGGGTAGACCCAGGTCTCGTCGGGAAGCTGGTCGAAGAGCTTGGTCTCCACGTCGTGGAGCAGGCTCGCGAATGCCTCGGGGTCCTTGCGGGTGTTGCCGATGCCGCCGGGGAAGAGGCAGTCGCCGGTGAAGAGGTGCGGAGCCCCGTGCGGGTCGTCGTAGACCAGTGCGATGGAGCCCGGCGTGTGGCCGACCAGATGGACGGCGGTCAGGGTGACCTCGCCGACCCGGATGGTGCCCCCGTCCTCCACGAGGACGTCGGTCGCGACCGGGATGCCCTCGGCGTCGTACCGTCCGGCGTAGGTGACGGCGCCGGTGGCGGCCACCACCTCGGCCAGCGCCTGCCAGTGGTCACCGTGCTGGTGCGTGGTGACCACCGAGGCGATGCCGTCCTCGCCGACGAGCCGCAGCAGGGTGTCCGCCTCGTTGGCGGCATCGATGAGGAGCTGCTCGCCGGTGGCCCGGCAGCGCAGCAGATAGGCGTTGTTGTTCATCGGGCCGACCGCGACCTTGGAGATCATCAGGCCGGTCAGCTCGTGCACGTCCGCGGGTCCGCCGACCCGCACCGCTCCGCTGTAGGTCATGGGCGGCAGCCTATAGCGGCGGCAGTACGGGGAGGGGGCCGCCCTCCACGGTCAGGGCCGAGCCGTCGCGGCGGCCCGAGAGCCAGCCCAGGAGCTCCGGAGCCGGGCCGCTGACACCGGTCACGGGGCCCTCCTTGCCGCCGCCCGTGGTCCAGACCCGGCCGTCGGCGTCCCGGATCCCGGTGGAGACCACCTGCGGGTGGCGTCCGAAGCGTTCCGCCAGGAAGTCGATCTCCCGGACCACGAACGCCTCCGGCAGGTCCTCCAGCTCGTACCCCGTACCGAGGTCCACGTGGTGCAGCTCGACCTCGGCCCAGCGCCGGAAGGGGAGGTGGAAGGCGGAGTCCGTCACGCCGCCCCGCAGTTCCACGGTGCGTGACCAGTCGGCGGGGACGGCGGCCTCGGCGAGGAACCGCTCGCCGCTCGTGCGCAGGTCGTCCAGGTGCTCGGCGAGCGAACGGGGCGCTCCGGCCTCGATGTCGCGGTCCCGGATTTCGCCGCTCGCGTACATCGGGAGTCCGCGGAGAACATTTCGGAGCGCGTCGGCGTTACGTGACAGGTGGGCCAGAACATGGCCCCGGGTCCAACCGGGCAGTCGGGACGGTTCGGGGACAGTGGATTTGTCCCATAAGGCGGCTGCGGCAAGCAGGCGTTCCGTCGCTCCGCGTACAGATTCCAGGTCGCGCACATGATCGCTCATGCGACCGAGCGTAGCTCTGCCACTCGTTCGGGTGAAGGAGGTAACGACCGGCCGGAAATCGAATGTGCGTGCTATACGCTCGAAGTCGAAAGCTTTTCAACACCGCTGTGGCGCCCCCCATACCCTGGATCAGGGGGCTCAGTTCCCCCGTTTCTCTCAAGAAAGGTGCGGACCGGCGTGGCCGACCGTCTCATCGTCCGTGGCGCGCGCGAGCACAACCTGAAGAACGTCTCGCTCGACCTGCCCCGTGACTCCCTCATCGTCTTCACCGGGCTCTCCGGGTCGGGCAAGTCCTCCCTCGCGTTCGACACGATCTTCGCCGAGGGGCAGCGGCGCTACGTCGAGTCGCTCTCCTCGTACGCCCGGCAGTTCCTCGGCCAGATGGACAAGCCGGACGTCGACTTCATCGAAGGTCTCTCGCCCGCCGTCTCCATCGACCAGAAGTCGACCTCGCGCAACCCGCGCTCGACGGTCGGCACCATCACGGAGGTCTACGACTACCTCCGTCTGCTCTTCGCCCGTATCGGCAAGCCGCACTGCCCCGAGTGCCGGCGGCCGATCTCCCGCCAGTCCCCGCAGGCCATCGTGGACAAGGTCCTCGGCCTGCCCGAGGGGAGCCGCTTCCAGGTGCTCTCCCCGCTGGTCCGTGAGCGCAAGGGCGAGTTCGTCGATCTCTTCGCCGACCTCCAGACCAAGGGGTACAGCCGCGCGCGGGTCGACGGCACGACCATCCAGCTCTCCGAGCCCCCCACGCTCAAGAAGCAGGAGAAGCACACCATCGAGGTGGTCATCGACCGCCTCACGGTGAAGGACAGCGCCAAGCGCCGGCTGACCGACTCGGTGGAGACGGCCCTCGGCCTCTCCGGCGGCATGGTCGTGCTCGACTTCGTGGACCTCCCCGAGGACGACCCCGAGCGCGAGCGGATGTTCTCCGAGCACCTCTACTGCCCGTACGACGACCTCTCCTTCGAGGAGCTGGAGCCCCGCTCCTTCTCCTTCAACTCGCCCTTCGGCGCCTGCCCCGACTGCACGGGCATCGGCACCCGCATGGAGGTCGACGCCGAGCTGGTCGTCCCGGACGAGGAGAAGTCGCTCGACGAGGGGGCCATCCACCCCTGGTCGCACGGCCACACCAAGGAGTACTTCGGCCGTCTGATCGGCGCACTCGCCGAGGCACTCGGCTTCCGTACGGACATCCCCTGGGCGGGGCTGCCCCAGCGCGCCAAGAAGGCCCTGCTCTACGGCCACAAGATCAAGACCGAGGTGCGCTACCGCAACCGCTACGGCCGCGAGCGCGCCTACACCACCCCGTCCTTCGAGGGTGCGGTCCAGTTCGTCAAGCGGCGGCACTCCGAGGCCGAGAGCGACTCCAGCCGGGAGCGCTTCGAGGGGTACATGCGTGAGGTCCCCTGCCCGACCTGTGAGGGCACCCGCCTCAAGCCGATCGTCCTCGCGGTCACGGTGATGGAGAAGTCCATCGCCGAGGTCGCCGCGATGTCGATCAGCGACTGCGCCGAATTCCTCGGCCGCCTCAAGCTCAACGCCCGCGACAAGAAGATCGCCGAGCGGGTCCTCAAGGAGGTCAACGAGCGGCTGAGGTTCCTCGTCGACGTGGGCCTCGACTACCTCTCGCTGAACCGCGCGGCCGGCACCCTGTCCGGTGGCGAGGCCCAGCGCATCCGCCTCGCCACCCAGATCGGCTCCGGCCTGGTCGGCGTGCTGTACGTGCTGGACGAGCCGTCCATCGGCCTGCACCAGCGCGACAACCACCGGCTGATCGAGACCCTGGTCAGGCTCCGCGACATGGGCAACACGCTCATCGTCGTGGAGCACGACGAGGACACGATCAAGGTCGCGGACTGGGTCGTGGACATCGGCCCCGGCGCGGGTGAGCACGGCGGCAAGGTGGTCCACTCCGGATCGCTGAAGGAACTGCTGGCCAACAAGGAGTCGATCACCGGCCAGTACCTCTCGGGCAAGCGGGAGATCACCGTCCCCGACGTCCGCCGCCCCGTGGACCCGAGCCGCCGGCTCACCGTGCACGGTGCCCGGGAGAACAACCTCCAGGACATCGACGTCTCCTTCCCCCTCGGCGTCCTCACGGCCGTCACCGGGGTCTCCGGCTCCGGCAAGTCCACCCTGGTCAACGACATCCTCTATACCCACCTGGCCCGGGAGCTCAACGGCGCCAAGTCGGTCCCCGGCCGGCACACCCGGGTGGACGGCGACGACCTCGTGGACAAGGTGGTCCACGTCGACCAGTCGCCCATCGGGCGGACCCCCCGGTCCAACCCGGCGACCTACACCGGAGTCTTCGACCACGTCCGCAAGCTCTTCGCGGAGACGATGGAGGCGAAGGTGCGCGGCTACCTGCCGGGCCGCTTCTCCTTCAACGTGAAGGGCGGGCGCTGCGAGAACTGTTCGGGCGACGGCACCATCAAGATCGAGATGAACTTCCTGCCCGACGTCTACGTGCCGTGCGAGGTCTGCCACGGCGCCCGGTACAACCGGGAGACCCTGGAGGTCCACTACAAGGGCAAGTCCATCGCCGAGGTGCTGGACATGCCGATCGAGGAGGGCCTGGAGTTCTTCGAGGCCGTCCCGACCATCGCGCGGCACCTGCGCACCCTCAACGAGGTCGGTCTCGGATACGTCCGGCTCGGGCAGTCCGCGCCGACGCTCTCCGGTGGTGAGGCACAGCGCGTGAAGCTGGCGAGCGAGCTCCAGAAGCGCTCCACCGGCCGCACGGTCTACGTCCTGGACGAGCCGACCACCGGTCTGCACTTCGAGGACATCAGCAAGCTGATCAAGGTCCTCTCCGGGCTGGTCGACAAGGGCAACTCCGTCGTCGTCATCGAGCACAACCTCGATGTGATCAAGACGGCGGACTGGGTCATCGACATGGGACCCGAGGGCGGAAACGGCGGCGGCCTGGTGGTCGCCGAGGGCACCCCGGAGGAGGTGGCGGCCGTCCCCGCGAGCCACACCGGGAAGTTCCTCCAGGACGTCCTGGACACCGACCGGATCAACGAGGCGGCCGTGCCCCCCGCGCGCAAGCCGGTGCGCAAGACCGCCGCCAAGAAGACGGTCGCCGCGAAGACCGCTCCCGCCCGGCGGACGGCCACCGCCGCCACGGCGAAGCAGCCCGCCGCGAAGAAGCCGGCGGCCAAGAAGGCGACCCGCGCCCGCAAGGCCTGACGCGCCCCGCCCCGGCCCGCCGGTGTGCCCCTTCCCTCCCGGGGTTCCGGGGGAGGCACACCGGCGGGCCGGGCCGCGTGCTGCCCGGACCCCGGAAGGCGTGCCCTGAGGCCCGGATGGCCTGCCCGGACCCCGCCGCCCGTTCGTGCCGCGCCCCGCCCATGCCGCGCCCCCGCTCCCACGGGCGGCCCGTCCGGGCCCGTCGGTCCGTGGGCCGGACCCGGGCGCCGGGGTGCCGATCTCCGCCGGTATCGTCGGTTCTGTCGTCGCGCCCCGACCGTGCGCCCGTCGCCCTCACCGGCCCGCGACGCCCCGTACGTCCGTGAACACCCCGTACCACCGCACACCCCCTGTACCACCGACCTCCGTGGAGACCGCGATGTCCGGCTCGCCCGCCACCCGCCGCACCGTGCTGAAGGGCGCCGCGCTCGCCGGCGCCGCCGGGCTGGGGGCGGCCGCCTGCTCGACCGAGTCCAAGCTCGGGCACGCCGAGACCCCGACCCCGACCGCGCAGGTGGACCTCGGCGCCGCCGACGCAGTACCGGTCGGCGGCTCGAAGCTCTACAGCGAGCAGCGCCTCGTGGTGACCTGCCCGTCGAAGGGGCAGTACAAGGCGTTCAGCGCCCAGTGCACCCACGCGGGCTGCCTCCTGTACAAGGTCGAGGACAACGAGGGCCACTGCCCCTGCCACGGCAGCGTCTTCGACACCACGACCGGCAAGGTCATCCACGGCCCGGCCACCGTGCCGCTGCCCGCCGTCCCGGTCAGCGCGGAGGGCGGCAGGCTCACCGCCGGGCCCGGCGCCTGACCCCTGCCGGGCGCGGGCC
>NZ_JBSFVR010000439.1:0-5488 GCF_053592415.1 Streptomyces sp. NPDC002690
GTCGCCGCCGACACCGGCAGCGCCGACGACTCCGCGCGGCTGGTCACCGAGGCGCTGGGCGGTGACCGCGTCCTGCACCTCGCGCGCCGGACCGGGTCCCTGATGCGGACGGAGACCCGCTCGATCTCCTCGCTGTCGATGCCGGGCGAGAGGTCCACCCGTGCGGCGACCAGGACCGAGTCGAGCCCCAGCCGCATGGTGAGGAGGGACTCGACGTTGTCGATCTCCTCCTGGCTTCCCAGGAACTCCCCGATTTCCTCACGCAGTTCGGGATCGGCGGACTCGCCGATCAGCTGGTCGCGGGCGTCCCGGCCGAGCCGGAAGGCCACGTACACGAGCAGCAGCCCGATGGCCAGCGAGGCGGACGCCTCCCAGACGACGTTCCCGGTGATCAGGTGCAGCGCCATGCCGGCCATGGCCAGGACCACCCCGACGACGGCGGTGGCGTCCTCGGCGACGACCGTGCGCAGTGCCGGGTCCTTCGCGCCGCCCTCCTCGCCGCGCACCTGGAGCAGGGCCCGGACGAGCGACGTGCCCTCGGCCACCAGTGCCACGCCGAGGACGGCCAGACCGACCGCGTAACCGGACGGGGACTCCTGGCCGTGGCTGCGCAGCGCCTCGAATCCCTGGAAGAAGGAGAAGCAGCCACCCATGACGAAGATCCCCACCGCGGCCAGCAGGGACCAGAAGTACCGTTCCTTGCCGTAGCCGAACGGGTGACGGGCGTCGGCCGGGCGGCGGCTGCGCCGCAGCGCCGCGAGGAGGAAGACCTCGTTCACGCTGTCGGCCACCGAGTGGGCCGCCTCGGACAGCAGGGCCGGGGAGCCCGACAGCAGACCGCCCACGGTCTTGGCGACGGCGATCACCAGATTCGCCGCGAGGGCGACGAGCACGGTGGTCCGGGTCCGCCGGTCGGCGTCCTTCCCGCTCACCGCGCCCGCCGCCCCCGCGCCCGGTGCGTCCGGCGGAGCGCCGGTGTTCCGGCGCCCGGTGCGTATCCCTTCCGTGTCTATGCCCTCAGTCACGGGGCCGGTCGCTCTCCGGCGGGGTGGTGCCGGTGCCGTGCTCCCCGAGCTCGTAGGGGGACAGGGCCGTGCCGTCGCCGGGGAAACGGTCCTCGCCGTGCACGTTCTCCTGCTGGATGTGTGAGCGATGGTCCGGCGGGACGGGCTGTTCGTCGGCGCGCGGGGGCGGCAGTTCCTTGTCGCGGCGGCGCATGCCGAACCAGAAGGCGCCGATGAGCAGGGCCACGACAGCGACCGCGGCGATGATGAGGCCGGTCCCCAGCGCGCCCGATACGGCGAGTGTGGAGGATGCGGCGGCCTGGGCTCCGTTCGATACGTCCATGCATGCCGGATACCCCGGATGCGCACCGTCAGACAGTCATTCATTCGAATTCATGTTTTGTAGCTATATGACCGGATAAGTGTTTTACATGGTGAAAATTGGCTACACGATGATGACCGAGCAGACCGGCCCCCGTGAGTTGGTGGCCGACGTCGTGGCCGCCGAGCGCGCGGGATTCGACTTCTCCGTCACCTCCGACCACTACTTCCCCTGGCTGTCCGAACAGGGACACGCCCCGTACGCCTGGACCGTGCTCGGCGCCGCCGCACAGGCCACCTCCACCATCCCGCTCATGACGTACGTGACCTGCCCGACCGTGCGTTACCACCCCGCCGTCGTCGCACAGAAGGCGGCGACGCTCCAGATCCTTTCCGAAGGCCGATTCCGGCTGGGGCTCGGATCGGGCGAGAACCTCAACGAGCACGTCACCGGCGCCGGCTGGCAGCGCGCCCGGGTCCGGCTCGACATGCTGGAGGAGGCCGCGCGGATCATCGGTGCCCTCTTCGACGGCGGCGTGGTGAACCATGCCGGTACCCACTTCCAGGTCGAGAACGCCCGACTGTGGGACCTTCCCGAGACCCGGGTGCCGATCGGGATCGCCGTCTCCGGGCCGAAGTCCTGCGCGATCGCGGGCGAACTGGCCGACCTCGTCGTCGCCACCGAGCCGAAGGCGGAACTCCTCGACGCCTTCGCCCGCCACGGCGGCGCGGGGAAACCCTCGGTCGGCCAGCTCCCCGTCTGCTACGACCCCGACCGGAGCGCCGCCGTGGCCCGGGCGCACGAACAGTTCCGTTGGTCGCTGGGCGGCTGGAAGGTCAACTCCGAGCTGCCGGGCCCGGACGGATTCGACCAGGCCACCGCGTACGTGCGTCCCGAGGACGTGGCCGACGCGATCCCGTGCGGCAGCGACGTGGACGAGTTCACCCGAGCGGTACGCGCCTACCGCGACGCGGGCTTCACGGAGATCGCTCTCATCCAGGTCGGCGGGGCGCACCAGCAGCCCTTCATCTCCTGGGCGGAGAAGAAGCTGCTGCCCGCGCTCCGCGCCCTGTAGCCCGCCCCCACGTCTGGGCGGCTGGTTCCCGGGCAGGACACCGGGACGGGCACTGAGCCGACTGCCGTACCCGTGTAGCCGACTTCCGGCCGCGGGGAGAGCCTGGGAGCGGGCCGGCTCCGCCGCGTCCGGCTCCCGAGAAAGGAACCATGGTGAACACCAGCGACAAGTCCGCTTCCGGGCATCAGGAGAACTACGACGTCCTGGTCTCGCTGAGCGAATGCACGACCGACGACGCGAGCACCGTGTTCGAGGTGCTCCGCCGCTCGTTCACGTCCGACAGGTCCGCCGCCGCCGCGCCCTCCGACACGAGCACGCCGCGCCCGACCGTGTGGTCCGCGACCGTCGACGTCTCCACGAAGAAGGACTCCCCGGGGTCCGCCTCGCTCTCCGGTCCGGTCACCCTCGACGCCCAGGGCGGCTACTGGGCCGTCGACCGGTTGAAGGGACACCTCGGTGAGGTGTTCTCGGTGGAGGACGTCGGCACCGCGGCGGGGGACCAGGAAGAAGAAGTCCGGCTGCGCCTCACCAGCCGCTGACACACTCGGCCCGTACCGCCACCGTCCGGTCGGACAGAACGGAAGGCACCCGCGCATGGAACCCCATCGGCCGGACGAGGACCCGGGAACAGAGACCCTGCTCCCCCTGGAAGATCCCGAGGATCTCGGCTTCCCCGACCGTTCTCCGGTCACCCTCCACGTCAACGGCACCGCCCGGACGGTGACGCTCGACCACCGCACCACCCTCCTGGACGCGCTGCGCGAACACCTCGGACTCACCGGGGCCAAGAAAGGCTGTGACCACGGGCAGTGCGGGGCGTGCACCGTCCTCGTCGACGGCCGTCGCGCCAACAGCTGCCTGCTGCCGGCCGTCGCCCAGGACGGTGCCCGCGTCACCACGGTCGAGGGGCTCGCCGAGGACGGTCGCCTCCACCCCGTGCAGGAGGCGTTCGTGGACCGTGACGCCCTCCAGTGCGGCTACTGCACCCCGGGCCAGATCTGCTCCGCCGTCGGCATGCTCGCCGAAGCGGAGGACGGCTTCCCGTCCCATGCCACCCCGCCCGCCGCCCTCGCCCAGCAAGGCCCCGTCACCCTCGGGCCCGACGAGGTCCGCGAGCGGATGAGCGGCAACCTCTGCCGGTGCGGCGCCTACCCGCACGTCGTCGACGCGATCATGGACGTGGCCCGATGAGACCCTTCGGCTACCTGCGCCCCGACTCCGTCGCCGACGCCGTACGAGCGGGGGCGGCCCATCCCGGCGCCCGCTTCCTCGGCGGCGGGACGAACCTGGTCGACCTCATGAAGCTCGGCGTCGAGACACCGCGCCTCCTCATCGACGTCACCCGGCTGCCCCTGGACCGCACCGAACCCACCGCCGAGGGCGGGCTGCGCATCGGGGCGACCGTCCGCAACAGCGATCTCGCCGCGCACCCCCTCGTGACCGAGCGCTACCCGGTCCTCTCCCAGGCGCTGCTCGCCGGGGCGTCCGGACAGCTGCGCAACATCGCCACCACCGGCGGCAACCTCCTCCAGCGCACCCGCTGCCCGTACTTCCAGGACGTGTCCAAGCCCTGCAACAAGCGTGTCCCCGGCAGCGGTTGCCCCGCCCGCGAGGGCGCCCACCGGGACCTCGCCGTGCTCGGCCACTCCGAGAGCTGCGTCGCCACCCACCCCTCCGACCTGTCCGCAGCTCTCGCCGCTCTCGACGCCACCGTCGTGCTCCACGGGCCGGAGGGGGAACGGAGCGTCCCCGTCACCGGATTCCACCGGCTGCCGGGGGAGAACCCCGACCAGGACACCGTGATCCGCCCCGGCGAACTCATCACCGCCGTGACCCTGCCCCCGAGCCCCGAAGAAGCGGCGCAGCTCTACCGCAAGGTCCGCGACCGCGCCTCGTACGCCTTCGCGCTCGTCTCCGTGGCCGCCGTCCTCACCGTGCGCGACGGCCGCGTCCGGCACGCCGCTCTCGCCTTCGGCGGCCTCGCCCACCGCCCCTGGCGGGCCACCGCCGCCGAGGCCGTGCTGCACGACGCGCCCGCCACCGCCGAGACCTTCGCCCGCGCCGCCGACACCGAACTCGCCGCCGCCCGGCCGCTGCGCGACAACGCCTTCAAGGTCGGCCTCGCCCGCAGGCTGGCCGTAGACGTACTCACCGAACTTGCCGGGCGGACCGCCGGCCGCTCCGCCTGACCCGCATCCCCGATCCGACTGAGGACCCGTCATGAGCCACGCCGTCCAGCCGCTCGGTGCACCCGTCGTCCGCCGCGAAGCCCGGGAGAAGGTCACCGGGGCGGCGCGTTACGCGGCGGAGCACACCCCGCCCGGCTGCCTCTACGCCTGGCCCGTCCCCGCCACCGTGCCCAAGGGGCGGGTGAGAGCTGTCCGGACCGCCGACGCGCTCGCCCTCCCCGGCGTGCACACCGTGCTCACCCACGAGAACGCGCCCCGCCTCCACACCCCCGACGACCCGACGCTCGCGGTGCTCCAGGACGACAGGGTCCCGCACCGGGGCTGGTACGTCGCGCTGGTGGTCGCCGACAGCCTCGAAGCGGCCCGGGCCGGAGCCGACGCCGTGGTCACCGAGTACGCGCGCGAACCGCACGACGCCGTACTCACCGGTGACCACCCCGGGCTGTACACCCCCGAGAAGGCCAACGGCGGCTTCCCGGCCGTCCGCGAACGCGGCGACTTCGCACGGGCCTTCGAGGACGCGGAGAACCGGATCGACACGACGTACCGGATCGGCCCCCTGCACAACCACCCCATGGAACCGCACGCCACCACCGCCCGGTGGGAGGACGGCCGGCTGACCGTCCACGACTCCAGTCAGGGCTCCGGCACGGTCCGCGACACCCTGGCCGCCGTCTTCGGGATCGACGCGGACCGGGTGACCGCGATCTCCGAACACGTCGGCGGCGGCTTCGGCTCGAAGGGCACCCCGCGCCCCCAGGTGGTGCTCGCCGCCATGGCCGCGCTGCACACCGGCCGGCTTGACCCCGGTCAGGAGCCGTCCGGTGCGGTAGGCGACGACGAAGCCGCCGTCCGCCATGTCACCGTCGACGACACGGGCCTCGTCGTGGTCGCGGAG
>NZ_JBSFVR010000440.1:0-5480 GCF_053592415.1 Streptomyces sp. NPDC002690
GCTCCGACTCCGCGGAGAAAGGGCTGAGCGGGCTGTCCGGGTCGGCCGCGTTCTTGAAGAACTGCGCCGCGAACTCGTGGTACGGCAGGATGCGGTCAGTCCTGCTTCCCGGTCTTCTCCCGCAGCGCGCGGCTCACCGCCTCGCGCACCCGCTCGTCCTCCAGACTCTTGCGACGGGCGCGCCCGCGCCGGGTCAGGACGACCGCCACGACGACTGCGGCGAGGACCAGGACCACCAGCAGCGTCAGGGTCCACGGGACGGCCCACCCGTGGGCCGTGGCCACGACCGGCTTGAGGGCGGTCGTGGAGCCGGCCGCGTCCGTGAGCACCGGGGTGACGGTGACGGTGGTGGCCAGGCGGAACGCCGGAGTCACGTCGTGGACCGGGACCGTCACTTTCCAGCGCTCACCCGGCAGCAGCTCGGGCGGTGCGGCGACGGCGCCGGCATCGGTGCTGAAGGTACCGAAGGGACCCGTGACGGTGACTTTCTGGGTGCCGGAGAGCAGCGCGTTGCCCGTGTTGTGGAGGCTGTAGGTCACCGTCGCGTCGCCCTGGCCGAACGGACCGGCGGAGCCGCCGTACGAGACGCGCAGGTCCTCGACGGCCAGCTTCGGCCGCAGCGCCCCGCTGACGCGCAGCTTGATCCGGATACCCAGACGCCGGTCGACCGCGATGCCCTCCGCGTCGTCGGGCTGCCCCAGAGAGGTGAGGATGCCGCCCACGTAGTCGCCCGGGGTGGCGTCGTCCGGGACCGAGACCGTGAACGGGACCTGGACGGTCTTGCCCGGGGCGACCGTCACCGTCTCGTGCGCGGCGCGCACCCAGGCACCCACGGAGCGGGACTTCTTGTCCCGGGTCAGCAGGTCGAGCTGTCCCTTGTCCGTGGTGAAGCCGTCGGCGGTGTACACGGCGAGGGTCAGCGCGGTGGTGCCGTGGTTGGCGACGACCATCGCGTCCTCGGTCTTCCCGCCCGGGTTCACGCTGTAGCCGAAGCTCGAACGGTCGTTCCCGAAGTCGTTGGAGGCCGTCCGGACCGTCCAGGTGACGTCGCCGTCCGCCGCGCGGGCCGGAGCGGCGCACACGCCCGCGAGCGCCAGCACGGTGAGCAGGACGAGGGCGACGGCACGGACGGGGCCGGCGGTGGTGTTACGGCGGGATGGTGCCACTGCGTGCATCTCGGGTCTCTCTGGGAAAGGAGGTGGGGCAGACTCCGGTGGACCGGAGCCTGCCCCACCGGTGGAGCGGGATCGGTCAGCTGCTCAGCGCGGTGATCGTGAGGGTCGCGCGGTAGCCGCCCTTCTGCACGCTGTCCGGGATCTTGAGATCCAGGTCGGCGCCCAGCTTGGAGGTTCCCCGTGCGTGACCCTGCTCGGCGGAGCCGAGACCGCGGGACACGGCCAGACCGTCACCCTGGTCGTCGTACCCGGACGCGACCGGCGAACCGGCCACGGCACCCGCGCCCTGGTCGAGCACGTACGGCGACCAGCCGAGGTAGGAGCCCGCGAACGTCTTGTCGGCGTCCTTGAACGCGCTCACGTTGGCCGAGACCGACCACGGCGAGAGCGTGCGGCGGGTGTCCGACACGAGGATCGGGTTGATCTTGCCGGAGGCGGTGAAGTGGTCACCGTTCTCCTCCTTGGCGGTACCGAGGTCCACCAGACCGTTGTAGCCGTCGACGGTCCAGCCGAACTCGCCCGGAGCCGCGTTGGGCACGTTGACCTGGAGCGACTGGCTGTCACCGTTGTACGGGTGGACGCTCACCTTGTCGACGATGGAGCCGACCGGCTGCGCGGCGTCGGTGTTGTTGCACCAGTCGCCGTGCGAGACCTCGGAGTTGGGAGCGGCGCAGGTGGAGCTGCGGACGTTCTCCACGACGAGCTTCTCGTCCCGCACCTGGACCTTGACGTAAGAGCGGACGTGCTCCTGGTTCTGCACCGAGTTGTACCAGTAGTTGTCCGGGTTCAGCGGGTCGGCGCCGTTGCCCGCGCCGCTGGTGCCGCTGTTGTCGGGCGCCGTGATGTCGTAGTACTTCGAACCCGAGGCGGAGTTGGCGGTGACGTACAGGACGCCGCCGGGACCCGGGTAGACATCGGCCGCGCCCGGCTGCTCCTCGGGATCGGCCTTCGCGCCGTTCTTGATGAGGTAGCTGCGGGAGTAGCTGTGGTCGTGGCCCTGGAGGACCAGGTCGACGCCGAGCTTGGAGAAGGTCGTCGGGAAGTCGACCCGACGGACCTTGTTGTCCCCGTCCTTGGCGTGCGAGGCCGGCGAGTAGATCGAGTGGTGGTAGACGAGCACCTTCCACTTGGCCTCGGAGCCGTGCTGGTTGATGACGTCCGTGACGTACTTGGTGTGCGCCTCGTCGCCGCCGCCGCCCTGCGAGGTGGCGTAGCTGTTGCTGTTCAGGTCGATGAACAGGACATCCTTGTAGATGTACCAGTAGTCACCGCCCGACGTGTTGGACGCCGGGTTGCCGTTGGCGTACTTCGAGGCCGAGTTGTCCGTGTTCGGCGTCGAGAAGTGCTGCTCGTACGCCTTGCCGCCGACGTCGTGGTTGCCGATGGTGGCGGCGTACGGGATCTGGCGCAGCTGGTCGGGGGCCAGGAAGGACTTCCACTGGTCCTCGTTGTTGGCGCTCTCGACCTGGTCGCCGCCCGAGACGAGGAGCTCGGCGTTCGGGTTGGCCTTGGTGGCCACGTTCAGCGTGTCCGACCAGCCGGCCTGGTCCTGCGCCAGATCGCCGGAGGAGCCGATCTGCGGGTCGCCGAGGAAGAGGAAGTCGTACGCGCCCTCGAAATCCTGCGTCTTGAAGGCGTACGCGGTCGACCAGTTGCCCTCGCTGCCGACGCGGTAGGAGTAAGCGGTGTTCTCCTTCAGGCCGGTGATGGTGGCGTGGCGGTTGTAGCCGCCGCTGGTGGCGAGGTTCGCGGCGCCCAGAGCGTCGAAGGTGACCGCGTCGGCGGGGAACTCGCCACCCGTGAGCTGCGCCGTGGGGGCGAGCTGCACCTTCTGGGCGGTGTCGCCGGAGGAGTACCAGCTGACGGTGCGCTGGGTCTCGTTGGCGCCGACACCCAGGACGATGCCGGAGAGGGTGGAGGCCTCGGCCGCGGAGGCGGGGGAGCTCACTCCGCCCGCGAAGGCGACGGTCAGGCCGAGGAAGGCGGCGGTGGCGCCGGTGGCCACACGGGTCCGCACAGGCCCCCGGGCCTGGTGGGAAGCGTTCGATCTCATGAAGTGTCGTTTCTTCTGTGTGCGTACGGTGCGTACGCAAGGGCGATCGCCAAGTTGTCGGGACGAGATGAACGACATCTGAATGCGATCTTGGTTGAGGTTGAACATCACCACTGGCCTGCGGTTTTCATGAGCCGGCCACACGCTGTACGAACCAGATGAGCCCCATCGCCGCGACGCAGGCGGAGATCGCGCCGGTGGTCCACACGGCGGCCCGCGGCGAGCGGCGCACGAGCAGCAGGAGCAGCGGGAACACCACGGCGATGATGCCGAGTTGGACCGCCTCGATGCCGATGTTGAACACCAGGAGGGACCACAGCAGGGTCCATGTCCAGGCGGCTTCGATACCGAGCGCGCCCGCGAATCCCAGGCCGTGCACCAGGCCGAAACAGAACACGACGCCGAGACGGGTCCAGCCGGCCCGGTCCAGGGCGAACCGGCCCCCACCGGGCGCCGGCAGCTCCGCGACGAGGGTGCCCCGCCCCCGTATCCGCCACAGGTGCCAGCCGGCGACCACGGCGATGGAGAGCGCGATGACGGGCTCCACCAGACCGGACGGAACGTCGACCAGGCCCAGCGCGGCCAGCAGGAACGTCACCGAGTGGGCCAGCGTGAAACTGGTGGCGGCGAGGACGACCTCGCGCGGACGCCGCGACCCGGCTATCAGCGCCAGCAGGAACAGGATGTGGTCGGTACCCGTCAGCAGGTGCTCCGCGCCCAGCCGGAAGAACTCCCAGAAGCGCTGCGCCCATGCCTGGCTGATCGAGAACGACGGATGCCCGGAGTCGAGCGCGGCGCTGCCGGAGTGGCCGCCGACGTCGTACGTGACGATCGTCTTGGTGCCCTTGACGTACCCCTCGGAGTCGGGGAAGAGAGTGCCGCGCACCTCGTGGTCGCCCGAACCGTGGGCGGCACACGCCCAGTCGAGGTCCAGCAGGGCGTACGGTACGCCCTCCTCGGTACCCATCCGGAACGCGCCGGCGGGGGTGGGCGCACACGCCTTTCCGCCGGCACTGACCGCGAGATGCCGGGTGACGTACCCGAGGACGGTGTCGCGATGGGAGCCGAGCGCGGCGGCCTCGGCGGCCGCGTCCCCGGCGTCGAAGGCCTCGGTGCCCGCGCGGAAGAGGGGATCGTCGTCACCGGTGTCGGCGGCCGACACCACCAGCAGGTCGTACTCCAGCTTGAGTTGGGTGCGGAGCGGCCCGTCCCCGTCACCGGTGACGTGCGCGTACACGGTCGACGAGAAGCCGTGGGCGGCTGCGGGCCTGGCGAGGCAGAGCAGGAAGAGGACCGCCGCGGCGAGCGCGAGCAAGGGGCGGCGTACACGGTGAGGCATGGAACTCCTTGAGGTTGCCCGTGCACCGTGCAGGTCGTGGATGAACCGAAAGCGGCCGGTCGGCGAAGCATGAGAAAACAAAGGCGCGATGGCGGTCGGTTTTATGGAGATCAGTGTGCCGACGGCGCAGGATGTGAGGAAAGCCGCCCCCTACCGGCCCGCCCGTCCCACCGGGCCGCACAGGCATGCCGTCGTGCCGCGGGGGAGGCCCCTACCCGAAGGACGATCGTCTTGCACCGCCCGCTCCAGGCCGCCGCCGTGACCACCGCGGCCGCCCTCGCCCTGCTCGCCGGATGCGCCTCGGAAGCCGACTGGTCGCGGCCGCACCCGCGACCCTCCGCGATCGGCGCTCTGGGCGCGGGATTCATCCGCCCGGACAAGTCGCCCGCGCCGGAGTCCACCGTCACCCCCGACCCCGGCTCCTGGTCCGGAGTCCGCCCCTCTGCCGGAGCCCGCGTCGTGCTCCTCACCGCGGGCCACGACCGGCCCACGAAAACCCTGGTCACCGCCGTGCGGAAGTGGGCGAAGGACGAGGACGTCGATCTGCGGACCGTGACGGCCGCCGACGACGCCGATCTGCTCCCCGCCACCATCAGGGCGGTGGACCTCCGTCCCGACCTCGTCATCAGCGCGGGCAACAGCCTCATCGACCCGCTCGCCACGGTCACCCCGAGCCACCTCGACCAGGAGTTCCTGGTCGTCGGCGCCGAACTCGCCGAACCCACCCACAACGTCACGGCGGTCGACTGGACGGGCGCCTCCTTCCGGGGCGAGGGCCTCGGCATGTCCTCCGCGTACGACGCCGCCAGCTTCACCGCCGCCCGCTGCGCGGCGGCCGTCCGCGCGGGAACGGCGGCGGTGCTCTCCGGACACACTGGCATCGTGGTGTGGCTCGACAAGTTCTGAGAGCCTC
>NZ_JBSFVR010000441.1:0-5466 GCF_053592415.1 Streptomyces sp. NPDC002690
GCGCGGCGTCGTCGAGGCGGGCCTCGCCGCCGGTCGTCACGGCGCGGGCGGCGACGATGCCGGCGCAGATGGCGGCGGACGAGGAGCCGAGGCCGCGGCCGTGCGGGATGCGGTTGGCGCAGACGATTTCCAGCCCGCGCGGCTGTCCGCCGAGCAGGTCGAAGGCGGTGCGCATGGAACGTACGAGCAGGTGCGACTCGTCGCGGGGCAGGTTGTCGGCGCCCTCGCCGGCGATGTCGATGTGCAGACCGGAGTCGGCGACCCGGACGACCACGTCGTCGTAGAGGCCCAGCGAGAGGCCGAGGGCGTCGAAGCCCGGGCCCAGATTGGCGCTGGTGGCGGGGACGCGCACCCTGACGGCGGCGGCTCGGAACGCGGGACCGGCCATCGGCTGGTGGACTCCTTGGGGCGGGGTTGCGGTGCGTGCGGGTGACTCTGCGGGGGCGGGGTGCTGACACGGGAGTCCGGTCGGCCGGAAACACGGTTTCCGGGCGGCGGTGCTCCGGTGGTGGACCCCACGACCACCGCACGACGACAAGGACAGGCCCTTACGGCGCTGCCGGTCGCGTACAGCTTATCGAAGGAAGGTTCTGTGGCGACATAGGGCGCATGGGAGGCGCACGATGCGTGTCGTACGCATCCCTTGCGCTCTCCGCCCGGATCAGGGGGGTTGGGCCCGGTCCGCCCGGTGTGCGCCGCACCGCCCGGAGGCTTTCGCCTGACGGGCGGTGCGGTGTCGGTGCGGTGCCCCGGAACCGGGTCCCGGGGAGCGGGGAGGCTCAGACGAGGCCGAGCTTCTCCGCGGCGGTGGCGGCGTCGACCGGGACGGTGACGGGCTGCGGCGCGCCCGCGACAGCCCAGTCGGGGTCCTTCAGGCCGTTGCCGGTGACGGTGCAGACGATCCGCTGGCCGGGGTCGACCTTGCCCTCTTCGGCGGCCTTGAGCAGGCCGGCGACGGAGGCGGCCGAGGCGGGCTCCACGAAGACGCCCTCCTGTGCGGCCAACAGGCGGTAGGCCGACAGGATTTGACGGTCGGTCACCTCGTCGATGAAGCCGCCGGACTCGTCCCGGGCGGCCAGCGCGTAGTCCCAGGACGCCGGGTTGCCGATCCGGATCGCGGTGGCGATCGTCGCCGGGTCCTTCACGATCTCGCCGCGCACGATGGGCGCGGAGCCGGAGGCCTGGAAGCCCCACATGCGCGGCCGGTGGGTGGCCATGCCGTCACCGGCGTACTCGGTGTAGCCCTTCCAGTAGGCCGTGATGTTGCCCGCGTTGCCGACGGGCAGGACGTGGATGTCCGGGGCGTCGCCGAGCGCGTCGACGATCTCGAACGCGGCGGTCTTCTGGCCCTCGATGCGGACCGGGTTGACCGAATTGACGAGCGCCACCGGGTAGTTGTCCGACAGCGAGCGGGCCAGCGTCAGGCAGTCGTCGAAGTTGCCGTCGACCTGGAGGATCTTGGCGCCGTGCACGAGCGCCTGGCCCATCTTGCCGAGCGCGATCTTGCCGCGCGGGACGAGGACGGCGCAGACCATCCCGGCGCGCACCGCGTACGCGGCGGCGGAGGCGGAGGTGTTGCCGGTGGAGGCGCAGATGACGGCCTGCGCGCCCTCCTCCTTGGCCCGGGTGATGGCCATGGTCATGCCGCGGTCCTTGAACGAACCGGTGGGGTTGGCGCCCTCGACCTTGAGGTACACCTCGCAGCCCGTGCGCTCGGAGAGAACCTGCGCCTGAACGAGCGGCGTGCCACCTTCACCGAGCGAGACGATCGGCGTCGTGCTCGTGACCGGAAGGCGGTCCCGGTACTCCTCGATGATCCCGCGCCACTGGTGGGTGCCCTTGCTGGTCATGGGTCCTTACTCCCCTTCAACACGCATGATGCTGGCGACACCGCGCACGGTGTCGAGCTTCCGCAGCGCTTCGACGGTCGCCGAGAGGGCGGCGTCGGGCGCGCGGTGGGTGACGACGACGAGAGAAGCCTCGCCGCTCGTGTCCGCCCAGCGCCCGCCGCCACCCTGCTCGACGGCGACCTCGTCGCCGCTGCTCGAATTACGGCTTTGCTGACGAACGGTATCGATCGACACACCCTGCTCGGCGAAGACCGTGGCGACCTGGGCGAGAACACCCGGTTTGTCGGCGACGTCGAGGCTGATGTGGTAACGCGTCACGACCTCGCCCATCGGGCTGACGGGGAGGCGCGCGTAGGCGGACTCACCGGGGCCGGTGGCCTCGTTGAGCTTGTTCCGGCAGACGGCTACGAGGTCGCCGAGGACCGCCGAGGCGGTCGGCGAACCGCCGGCGCCGGGGCCGTAGAACATCAGCTGCCCGGCCGCCTCGGCTTCGACGAAGACGGCGTTGTACGCCTCGCGCACGGAGGCCAGCGGGTGGCTGAGCGGGATCATCGCGGGGTGGACGCGCGCGGTGACCGACTGCCCGTCCGCCGCCCGCTCGCAGATGGCGAGGAGCTTGACGGTGCAGCCCATGCGGCGGGCGGAGGCGATGTCGGCGGCGGTGACCTCGGTGATGCCCTCGCGGTGCACCTCGCCGATCTTCACCCGGGTGTGGAAGGCGATCCCGGCCAGGATCGCGGCCTTCGCGGCGGCGTCGAAGCCCTCGACGTCGGCGGTCGGGTCGGCTTCGGCGTACCCGAGGGCGGTCGCCTCGTCGAGCGCCTCGGAGTAACCGGCGCCGCTGGTGTCCATCTTGTCGAGGATGAAGTTGGTCGTGCCGTTGACGATGCCGAGCACCCGGTTGACCTTGTCGCCGGCGAGGGACTCGCGCAGCGGACGCACCAGCGGGATGGCCCCGGCGACGGCTGCCTCGTAGTACAGGTCGCGGCCGTGCTTCTCGGCGGCGGCGTGCAGGGCCGTGCCGTCCTCGGCGAGGAGCGCCTTGTTGGCGGAGACGACGCTCGCGCCGTGCTCGAAGGCGGAGGTGATGAGGGTGCGGGCCGGCTCGATGCCGCCGATGACCTCGATCACGACGTCGATGTCGCCTCGTTCGACCAGGGCCGTGGCGTCGGTGGTGATGAGCGCGGGATCGATTCCCTCGCGCACCTTCGAGGGCCGGCGGACGGCGACGCCGGCGAGCTCCACCGGCGCGCCGATGCGCGCGGCGAGGTCGTCGGCGTGCGTCGTCATGATGCGCGCCACCTCTGAGCCGACCACACCACAGCCCAGCAGCGCCACCTTCAGCGGACGCGTACGCATCATCCGACCTCGTTTCTCCTGCTTTTGATGTGTGGAACAGTCTCACTCACCGGACGGGCGATTCTGTCACCCGTCCGGATTCTGAGACATCTATTTCATCAACCGACATCGAGACGCAGGAGATCTTCCTCCGTCTCGCGTCGGACGACGACGCGCGCCTGTCCGTCGCGCACGGCGACGACGGGCGGGCGGAGTGCGTGGTTGTAGTTGCTCGCCATCGACCGGCAGTACGCGCCGGTGGCCGGTACGGCGATCAGGTCGCCGGGGGCCAGGTCGGCCGGCAGGAACGCGTCCTTCACCACGATGTCGCCGCTCTCGCAGTGCTTGCCGACGACCCGGACCAGCATCGGTTCGGCGTCGGAGCTGCGCGAGACGAGCGCGACGCTGTACTCGGCGTCGTAGAGCGCGGTCCGGATGTTGTCGGACATCCCGCCGTCGACGCTGACGTACGTGCGGAGCCCTTCGAGCGGCTTGATCGTGCCGACCTCGTAGAGGGTGAAGGCGGTGGGGCCCACGATGGCGCGCCCCGGCTCGACGGAGATCCGGGGGGTGGCGAGACCCGAGGCCTCGCACTCGCGGGTGACGATGTCGCCGAGCGCCTTGGCGATCTCGTGCGGCTCGCGCGGGTCGTCGTCGGAGGTGTAGGCGATGCCCAGGCCGCCACCGAGGTCGATCTCGGAGAGCTCGACGCCGTGCTCGTCGCGCACCTCGGCGAGGAGCTGGACCACCCGGCGGGCGGAAACCTCGAAACCGGCCATGTCGAAGATCTGCGAGCCGATGTGGGAATGGATGCCGGTGAGCTCCAGGCCGTCCAGCGTGAGGGCGCGGCGTACCGCCTCGGCCGCCTGGCCACCGGCCAGCGCGATCCCGAACTTCTGGTCCTCGTGCGCGGTGGCGATGAACTCGTGGGTGTGCGCCTCCACGCCGACGGTGACCCGGATCTGCACCCGCTGGCGCTTGCCGAGCCGCTGGGCGGCGTGGGCGACGCGGACGATCTCCTGGAAGGAGTCGAGGACGATCCGGCCGACACCGACCTCCACGGCCCGCTCGATTTCGTCCGTCGTCTTGTTGTTGCCGTGGAAGGCGATGCGCTCGGCGGGCATCCCGGCGTCCAGCGCGGTGGTCAGCTCCCCACCGGAGCAGACGTCGAGGTTGAGCCCCTCCTCGCGGAGCCAGCGCACGATCGCGCGGGAGAGGAAGGCCTTGCCCGCGTAGTAGACGTCGGCGTCGGCGCCGAAGGCGTCGGACCAGGCGCGGCAGCGGGCCCGGAAGTCGGCCTCGTCGAGGAAGTACGCCGGGGTTCCGAACTCCTCGGCGAGCCGGGCGACTTCGATGCCGCCGACCGTGAGGGCGCCGTTGGCGTCACGGGTGACGGTGCGCGACCAGACCTTCTCGTCGAGGAGGTTCAGGTCGGTGGGCGGGGCGGCGTAGTGCCCCTCGGGGACGACATCGGCGTGACGGGGACCGGCGGGGTGGGCGGATCGGCTCATCGTTCGGCTCTCTCGGGTCTCTCGGGTCTCTCAAAGATGTGTGGGCGCACTGATACCGAGCAGGGACAGGCCACCGGCCAGCACCGTTCCGGCGGCTTCGGCGAGGGCCGGCCGGGAGCGGTGGGCGGCCGAGGGTTTCTCGTCGCCGGCGGGAAGCGGGGGGCAGGCGTCGTGGAAGTCGAAGAAGGCGTGCGCGACGGCTTCGAGGTGGCGGGCGAGCCGGTCGGGCGCACGGTGCCGGGCGGCGGCGAGGAGGACCGCCGGATGGTCGGCGAGGAGGGCGGCCAGCGCGAGGGCGGCCGGCTCGCCGAACGGGGCACCGCGGTCCTGGGCGGTACGGTCCCGGACGCCGTCCCCGTACGCCTCGGGCGCGACCCGGACGCCGAGCTCGCGGGCGCCCCGGGTGACGGCGTGGGCGCGGGCGTGGGCGTAGCGGACCAGGAAGAGCGGGTTGGCGGCGCTCTGGACCAGGAGTCCGCCGTCGAGCGCGGCCCGGTCGTGGCCGGCGGCCCGCAGCAGCCCCCAGCGGGCGGCGTCCGGCCCGAGGCGTACGAGCAGCTCGGCGGCGGGCGCACCGGCGGGCACCGGCCGGATCGCGGTCGCGTCGCCGACTCCCGCGGACGGGCCGTCCGGCGCGGGCCCGGAGCCCGTGCCCGAGGCGACCCCCAGGCCGCCCCACGCCGGGTCGGCGGGTCCGGCCGGGGTGGTGCGCGCGCACTCGTCGTAGGAGGAGCGTTCGACCGGGTTCGAGGCCAGGGTTTCGGTGG
>NZ_JBSFVR010000442.1:0-5466 GCF_053592415.1 Streptomyces sp. NPDC002690
CGGGAGACCGGCCGGCCCGCCCGCCGTGGTCCCCCTCCGGCCCGGACGCCACCCGCCCGGAGGGCGACTCGCACGGGCAGCCGGATCGCGCGGGGACATGCCGGCCGTGGGCGCCGGAGACGTACCGGCCGTGGGCGCCACCGAAAGGGCTGCCATTTTGGAGGATCACCACACTTTCACGTCGTCCCTCGCCGCGGGATTCGAACGGCAATGGGGGGATGATAGGCCGCCGTCCGGCCAGGCTCGACCTCTCGCCCGCGTTGTCGTCAAGTCTGTCGTCACCGGCACGCCTCCCCCGGTCCGCGAGGCGGCCCCGGGCGCATGAACAACGGCCGTCCGGTGCCCCGGACCGGACCTGATGGAGTATCGGCCACCTGACGAAGTGCGCGGGCGGCCGTTGGCGGCGCACGGCGACCCGCTACAGGATCGGGACGAACCGCAGCCGTCCGGCGGCCACCCAGCCCCTTGCCTGCCCGGGGCGCAGTACTTCTCCTCCACCCGTCACGGGGCGGCCGCGGTCAGGACCGGCGTCCGCACCGACCCGCCCCGAGTCCACCGGCGACGCGCGTGCTCAGGGGCCGCGGGCCGCCCGGGCGCGGCGCCTGCCACACCGGCCGTCGCCTCCACCTCCGTGCCGCTTCCGGCTTCTCCGAGTCGCTTGCTCGTGAGGCCCTGCCCGGCCGCCGAGGCCACCGTACTTTCGCTCCGGGAGTCACTCATGGTCACCCCACCGTCCGCCGTCCGGTCCAGACCGGCCCTGCAGCAGCCCGACTGGGCCGAGAGCGAACACCTACAGGATGTCAGGAGGGAACTCGCCGCCAGGCCACCCCTGGTGGCCGCCGAGGACGCAAGCCGACTGCGCTCACTGCTCGCCGACGTGGCCACCGGGAAGGCGCAGGTGGTGCAGACCGGCGACTGCGCGGAGGACCCGGCGGAGTGCTCGGCCGACTACGTCGCCCGGAAGTGTGGCCTGCTGGACGTCCTGGCCGGACTCATGAGAATGAGTACGCACAAGCCGGTGGTCCGGGTGGGCCGCATGGCAGGCCAGTTCGCCAAGCCCAGGTCGAGTCCGACCGAGATCGTCGGCGGCGTCGAACTCCCGGTCTACCGCGGTCACATGGTCAACTCGCCGGAGCCCGATCCGGTGTTGCGGCGGCCCGACCCGCGGCGTCTGCTCGACGGATACCGGGCAGCGGCGGAGGCCATGACCCACCTCGGGTGGCGCGACCCCGCCCGGCGCTCGGCCGCCTGCCCGCCGGTGTGGACCAGCCACGAAGCGCTGCTCCTCGACTACGAGCTGCCGATGATCCGCCGGGACGAACACGGCCGGCCGCTGCTGACCTCGACCCACTGGCCGTGGATCGGTGAGCGGACCCGCCAGGTGGACGGCGCCCACGTGGCGATGCTGGCCTCCGTCGTCAACCCGGTGGCGTGCAAGGTCGGCCCGGGCATGACGGTCGACGAGTTGCTGGAGCTCTGCGCGGTGCTCGACCCCGAACGCACGCCGGGGCGCCTGTCGCTCATCGCTCGGATGGGGGCGGGCCCGGTCGCCGACCGGCTGCCTCCCCTGGTCGAAGCGGTGAGAGCGGCCGGGCACCCGGTCGTCTGGCTCACCGACCCGATGCACGGCAACACCGTCACCGCGCCGGGCGGGCTCAAGACGCGCCTGGTGGAGACCGTGGTGCGGGAGGTCCAGGGCTTCCAGCACGCCGTGCGCTCCATGGGCGGGGTGGCCGGCGGGCTGCACCTGGAGACCACCCCCGACGACGTCACGGAATGCGCCCACAGCCAGTCCGGGACGGGCCACGTGGGCGACAAGTACACCAGCTTCTGCGACCCGCGGCTCAACCCCGGTCAGGCCATGTCCGTGGTCTCCGCCTGGCAGGGCTGACGACGGGTCCGCACACCACACCGACCGACGACTCCGGGCCGGCAGCGGGCCGGCCGACAGGCAAGGAGAGCCGAACCATGGGCAACACGGCAGACAGGGCGGACACGGTCGCGTTCGTCACGGGAGCGGCGGGCGGCATCGGCGGGGCCGTCGTCCGGGCACTGGCCGAACGCGGGACGGTGGTGGCCGCCGCCGACAGGGACGCCGAGGGCCTGCGCGAGGTCGTGGACAAGCTGACGGCGGAAGGTCTGCGGGTCTCGGCCTTCCCACTGGACGTCACCGACAGCTCCGCGGTCGACGCGGCGATCGACACGGTGGAGCGGGAGCTGGGGCCGGTCGAGCACTTGGTCAACACGGCGGGCGTCCTGCGTCTCGGCGACGTACGGGAGTTCACCGACGAGGACTGGCTGGCCACCTTCGCGGTCAACGTGCACGGGGTGTTCCACGTGTCCCGCGCGGTGGTCGACCGGATGATCCCGCGCGGGCGCGGGGCCGTCGTCACCGTCGCGTCCAACGCCGCCGGTACGCCCCGCGCGGGAATGGCCGCGTACGCCGCCTCGAAGGCCGCCGCGACGATGTTCACCAAGAGCCTGGGGCTGGAGGTCGCCGGGCACGGCATCCGCTGCAACCTGGTGGCGCCCGGATCGACCGACACCCCGATGCTCAGCTCCATGTGGCACGACGAGTCGGGCCCGAAGGGCACCGTCGAGGGCCGGCCGGAGGCGTTCCGGGTGGGCATTCCGCTGGGCCGGCTCGCCCAGCCGTCGAACATCGCCGACGCGGTGGTCTTCCTGCTCTCCGACCAGGCCTCCCACATCACCCTGCACGACCTCACGGTCGACGGCGGCGCCGGTCTCGGCGCCTGATCCGTCGCGTCGCAGGGCCGCCCCCGTAGGCCCTGCGAACCCCCCACCAGCACGCAGATCGTTCTCAGCAAGGAGAGGAAGGCTATGGCAGGCCTACCGGCCATCGAGTCGTACCCGATGCCAACAGCGGGCGAGCTGCCCCGCAACACCGCGACATGGAGCGTCGATCCGGACCGCGCGGTGCTGCTCGTCCACGACATGCAGCGCTACTTCCTGAAGCCCTTCCCGGCCACCGAGGCGCCGGGCGGCGACCTCGTACGGAACGCGGTCGCGCTCCGCGAGCGGGCCGCCCAGTTGGGCATGCCGGTCGCCTACACGGCCCAGCCGGGAGGAATGACTCCGGAGCAGCGCGGTCTGCTCGCGGACTTCTGGGGTGCCGGCATGCGGGTGGATCCGGCGGACCGCGAGGTCGTCGAGCCGCTGGCACCCGCACCGGGCGACTGGGTGTTCACCAAGTGGCGCTACAGCGCGTTCTTCCGGTCCGACCTGTTGGAGCGGATGCGCGCGGCCGGTCGCGACCAGCTCGTCATCTGCGGCGTGTACGCGCACGTCGGCGTGCTGATGACGGCCGTGGAGGCGTTCACCAACGACATCCGGCCGTTCCTGGTCGCGGACGCGGTGGCCGACTTCTCCGCCGACTACCACCGGCTCGCCCTGGAGTACGCCGCCGAACGCTGCGCGATGGTGGTCACCACCAAGGAGGTCTTCGCATGAGCCCGGCCCTCCTGGAGCGGGTGCTCGCCGGGCAGGCGCCCGCCTTCGCCCTGCTGCACCGGCCCGAAGCGGCCGGCCGGGGGACGCTGGACGTGCTGGTCGGCGAGGTCACCACACCGGCGACGCTGGCGGAGATCCCGCTGCCCGGGGCGCCCGGGCCGGGCGGGGGTGCCCGCCACGAGGTACTGGCGATCGTTCCCTACCGCCAGATCACCGAGCGCGGTTTCGAGGCCACCGACGACGGTTCGCCGCTGATCGCGATGACGGTGACCGAGCAGGCCACCGCGAGGCTCGCCGACGCGCTGGCGCTGATCCCCGACACACCGATCGAGCTGACCGGCGGCCACTTCGACGTCGCCGACGACGAGTACGCCGAGATCGTCCGCCGGGTGGTCGCCGACGAGATCGGCAGGGGGGAGGGCGCGAACTTCGTCATCAAGCGTTCCTTCGTCGCCGACATCACCGACTACACACCGGCCGCCGCCCTGTCCTTCTTCCGCCGGCTGGTGGAGCGCGAGGCGGGCGCGTACTGGACGTTCGTGGTGCACACCGGCGACCGGACCTTCGTCGGCGCCACCCCCGAGCGGCACCTCAGTCTGAACGGGGGCGTCGCGGTGATGAACCCGATCAGCGGCACCTACCGGTACCCGGCCTCCGGACCGACCCTCCCGGGGGTGATGGACTTCCTCGCGGACCGCAAGGAGGCCGACGAGCTGTACATGGTGGTCGACGAAGAGCTCAAGATGATGGCCCGGATCTGCGACACGGGCGGCCGGGTGGTCGGCCCGTACCTCAAGGAGATGGCCTGGCTGGCGCACACCGAGTACTTCATCGAGGGCCGCACGGACCGCGATCCGCGCGAGATCCTGCGGGAGACGATGTTCGCGCCCACCGTCACCGGGAGCCCGCTGGAGAGCGCCGCCCGGGTCATCGGCCGGTACGAGCCCACCGGCCGCGGCTACTACAGCGGGGTGGTCGCGCTGTTCGGCCGGGACGAGCTGGGCGGGCGCACCATGGACTCCTCGATCCTGATCCGTACCGCGGAGATCGGCGGCACCGGACGGATCGCGATCGGCGTCGGCGCCACCCTGGTCCGCCACTCCGACCCGGTCTCCGAGGTGGCCGAGACCCGGGCCAAGGCGGCCGGGCTGCTGTCGGCGCTGGAGTCGAGCGGGCCCCGGAGTTTCGCCGACCACCCCCGGGTGCGGGCCGCGCTGGAGCAGCGCAACGCCACCATCGCGGACTTCTGGCTCAACGGGCGCGCGGCCCCGGGCGGGGAGTCGCCGGAACTCGCCGGGCGCCGGGTGCTGGTGATCGACGCCGAGGACACCTTCACCTCGATGATCGACCATCAGCTGCGCTCGCTCGGACTCGACGTGACGGTACGCCGGTTCGACGAGAGCCACACGGTGGACGGGTACGACCTGGTCGTCATGGGGCCCGGGCCGGGAAACCCGCAGGAGGCCGACCACGCCAAGATCGCCGCCCTGCGGGCCACGACGCGAAGGCTCCTCGACGACCGGCGGCCGTTCGTCGCGGTCTGCCTGAGCCACCAGGTGCTCAGCGGTCTGCTCGGTTTCGGGCTGCGCCGCCGTGACGTCCCGAACCAGGGCGTCCAGCGCGAGATCGACCTGTTCGGCTCCCCGGAGCGGGTCGGCTTCTACAACACCTTCGTCGCCACCAGCACGCGGGACCTGGTCGACGCCCACGGGGTGGGCCTGATCGAGGTGAGCCGGGACCAGGAGAGCGGCGAGGTGCACGCGCTGCGCGGCCCGCACTTCGCCTCGATGCAGTTCCACGCCGAGTCGGTGCTCACTCAGGACGGTCCCCGGATCGTCCGGGACCTGATCACCGCGCTGCTGCCGGCGGTCGTGCTGTCCGCCGGGTAGCGGCCCGCACCGGCGGTGACCTGAACGGGCGTCGGCCAATCACCAGCACGTGGTGACTCACTCCGCCGTCCGCGGTGATGCGCAGGAGGCTGCCGTGGACCGGGAT
>NZ_JBSFVR010000443.1:0-5448 GCF_053592415.1 Streptomyces sp. NPDC002690
GCCCCGCCGGCGCGGGCGCCCGTCCGCAAGACCTTGTCCGCCCGGCCGGGGTCCGCGTACCGCCGCCGCGGCGCGTCGCCGCCCGCCGCCGCGGCGGCGGGCGGACCGGCGGTGAAACCGGCGGCCGGAGCGTCGGCGGGCTTCCCGGAGGAGACGCCGTCGTCGTCAAGGCGTCTGGATCTTTTCAGCGAAGGCACGCCCCGACGCTCGACCGATCCGGTGGACGGACCCGTCCTGAGAGGTGAACGAGAGGGGCCCTGGGGGCAACATCGACATTCTTCGCACCTTCGTGCTCAAGAGATACCCCAGAACACCTCCTCTTCCACCTTCAATTCGGGCAGCATCGCGCGGAATCGGTCGTAGGCGGAACGGCAGGTCGCATGCCGCTCGTACGTCCTCGGCGAGACGGCCACGACGGTGCCGGCTCTGTCCCGCAGCACCCAGATCCAGCCGCCGCCCCCCTTGCGATGCTGAATCCCCCCGGAGTGGTGCGCGTGATCCGCGCACAGATCCGCGAACGCCGCCCTGCACTGCCCCGGCGATCCGAACGAGACCGCCGCCACCGCCATGGCCCGCCCGTTGGACGCCACCAGCCGCCAGCCGTACCCCCCGTGTGCGTCGATGTCCGTCTGACATCGCGCGCCCGTCGTGCCGGCGGCCGATCTCGCCGCCTCCTTCGGCTGTTCCACTGCCCCACCCCCCGCCGCCCCTTCACAGAAAAGACCGCAGGGTACGCACCTGCGTGGGCGGCACAGGCAATCTACTGAGACGAGCGGAACCATGGAGAGGTAAAGGAGACCCCAAAGGTCACGATTCATGACGCGGTAACCATGCGGCCATGCTGGGGAAATCGCCCGAGACCACCCCTTCCGCGCCGGCGTGCGCCCGGCGTGGGAGACCGGCTGTGGAACAGGGACCTCCGGACTGTTTTCGTGCCACGGAGGCCTCATTCGCCCCGTGCGTGGGGTGCCCGGGCGTCCGGTGCGGGAGGCGCCTCGGAGCCGTACGAAAAGAAGGGGGCACGGCGGACTTCCGCCGTGCCCCTCGCGCCGTCTCGGCGCCCCGCCCCGGCCCTCGGGGGCCGGCTCAGCCGTGCGGGCGGACCGGCAGCTTCTGCACGCTGTTGCCCACGAAGGAGGCGTGCCGCGGCAGTTCGGGCTCGGGGACGGCGAGGTCGAGATCGGGGAAGCGGGTGAACAACTGCTCCAGTGCCGCCGTGCCCTCCATCCGGGCCAGCGGGGCGCCCATGCAGAAGTGGGCGCCGTGGCCGAGGGAGAGGTGGCGGGCCTTGCCCTCGCGGGTGATGTCGAAGCGTCCGGCGTCGGGGCCGTGGGCCTTCGTGTCCCGCCCGGCCGCCGAGTAACCGGCCAGCACCGGTGTGCCCTTGGGGATCACGGTGCCGTCGAGTTCGAGGTCGCGCGTCGGGTAGCGGAACGGGAAATAGCTCACCGGGCTGTCCCAGCGCAGCGTCTCCTCCACCACGTCCTCCCAGCTCGCCTCGCCCGCGAGCACCAGGGCGAGCTGGTCGCGGTGGGTGCAGAGCGCCCGTACCGCGTTGGTGATCAGGTTCAGGGTCGTCTCGTGCCCGGCGATGATCGTGAGCATCAGGGTGCCGATCAGCTCCTGCGGGCCCAGCCGGTCACCGTTCTCCTCGCGGGCCGCGATCAGCGCGCTGGTGAGGTCGTCGCCCGGCTCCTTCGAACGGGCGGCGGCGACCGCGCTCAGCACCTCCACCATCTCCCGGTTGGCGGCCATCGCCTCCTCCGGTCCGATGTCCGTGGCGACGATCTGGTTGGACAACCGGTGCAGCCGGTCGTGGTGTTCGGCCTCCACGCCCAGCAGTTCGCAGATCACACCCATCGGCAGCGGCAGCGCGAAGTGCGTCCGCAGATCGGCGACCCCGTCCCCGGCCGCGGCGGCGGTCTCCAGGCCGTCCAGCAGCGAGGCGGTCAACGCCTCGATGCGCGGCCTCAGTTCCTCCACCCGGCGCGGCGTGAACGCCTTGCTCATCAAAGACCGCAGCCGCCGGTGGTCGGCGCCGTCCGCGGTCGTCATCCCCTGCACCGTGGCGAAGGTCTTCAGCGGCCAGCCGTCCGGGATCTCACCGGCCTGGAGCGCGGCGAAGTGCGTGGCGTTCTTCGCCACGTCGGGGTGCTGGAGGAACTCCTTGAGCGCGTCGTGGCCCAGCACCGCCATGCCCTCCACCTCGCCGGGCAGGAGCACCGCGGCGACCGCGGAGTGCTCCAGCAGCCGGGCGTTGGCCGCGTGCGGGCAGCCGCCCGCCGGGTCGAGACGGTGCGGCCCGTCGGCCGCCGAGTTCACCGGTGACGTGTTCAACAGAGCTCTCCAGGGTCGGGGATGAGTGGCCGCGGAGCGCCGCTCGGTGTTTCGGTGCCCGGTACTCCGCGAAGGCCGGGGGCGTCGGTGCGGGATGTCAGTACGGCACGGTCGTGGCAGGCCGGGGCGTCGAGGTACTCCAGGGCGCCGTCCGCGCCGGGGCGAGGTCCCCCGCCGACTGCGCCGGCGCCGCCCCCTGCGGCAGCTGCGGTGTGCCGAACCGCACCGGGAGCGCACCCAGGCCCTTGCTCCAGGGAGACTTGATCCACTCCAACTCGGATTCGGGCACCGCGAGTTCCAGGTCCGGCAGCCGGTGCCGGATGGTGTCCACCGCGGTCCGGGTGATCAGCCGCGCCGGGTCCTGCGCGGGGCAGGTGTGCGGTCCGGCGCCGAACGCCAGATGCGAACGGTTGCCGACCACCGGCGCGCCGTCGGCCGGCAGGATCTCCGGGTCCGCGTTGGCCGCCGCCAGGCCCAGGATCAGCATGTCGCCGGTACGGATGTCCTGCCTGCCGAACCGCATGTCGCGGGTGGCGTAGCGGGCCGGGAAGTTCTGGGTGGGCGGGAAGCGCCACAGGACCAGGTCGAGCGCGTCGTCCACGCTCAGATGGCCGCCCGCCAGCGAGGAGCGGAACGCCGGGTCGCAGAGCAGGATGCGCAGCGTGGTGGCGATCCAGTTCACCGTGGTCTGGTTGCCCGCGACGAACATCACCACCAGGTTGTGCAGCACCTCCTCGTCGGTGAGTTCCGCCGGGTGGTTCAGCAACGCCGAGGTGACGTCCTCGCCCGGCTCGCGCCGCTTCTCCTTGATCAGCCCGTAGAGGATGGCGCCCATCCGGCGGCTGGCGTCCGCCGAGCCACTGGTGGCCGACACCGTCCCGGCCACGGCCTCCACCAACTCCCGCCCGGTGCGGTCGTCCAGCCCGAGCAGCCCGGTGATCACCCGCATCGGCAGCGTACGGGCGTAGTCGGCGACCAGGTCCGCCGCGCCCTGACCCGCGAACGAGGCGATCAGTCCCTCGGCTGCGGCCCGGACGCTCCGGCGCAGCTCGTGGCCGTTGATCTTGCCGAGGGCGTCCGAGACGGCCGCCCGCATCCTGCGGTGCTGCTGCCCGTCCGCGAAGAGCAGCGCGGGACGCCAGCCGACCATCGGAAGGATCGGCGAGTCGGCGGGCACCCGGCCCTCCCGCAGCAGACTCCAGTGGCGCGGATCGTGCGAGAAGTCCCCCTCGTCGCGGGTGAGCCGGAGCAGCTCGCGGTGGCCCAGCACGAGCCAGGCGTCGATGCCCGGAGCCATGGACACCGGGGCCACCGGCCCGTGCTCGGCGCGCATCTCCTCGTACAGCAGGGGCATCCGGTCCCCGTCGAGCTCCGGCCCGTACAACGGGGTCGCCGAGGACACGGGCGGGGCGGCGGGCCAGGGGCACCGGGCGGCGGACCCGGCCGGGGGATGCGGCGTGCTCATGAGGGCTCCGTGGCGACATGGATGAGGTGGCTGACGAGGGCGATCAGGGCCCGGATCGACGACTCCTGGTCGCGCGCGTCGCACAGGACCACCGGAGTTCCGGGCAGCAGATCGAGAGCCGAGCGCAGATCGGCCGTGTCGTGCAGGGGACTGCCGGGGAAGACGTTCACGGCGACGGCGAACGGCAGATCCAGATCCTCCAGATTGCCGAGGGCGTCGAACGACGCGCTCAGGTCCCGGGTGTCCACCAGGGCGAGCGCCCCCAGCGCACCCTTGGCGAGATCCCGCCAGGCCGGCAGGAACCGCTGCTGCCCGGGCGTACCGAAGAGGTAGAGCACCAGATCGCCGTCGATGGTCAGCCGCCCGAAGTCCAGGGCGACCGTGGTGGTGGTCTTGCCGCTGTCCACGACGGTGTCGACCCTGGCACCCGCCTGGGTCATCGCGGCCTCCGTGAAGAGCGGCTCGATCTCCGAGACGGTGCCGATCAGCGTGGTCTTGCCCACCCCCAGGGGGCCGACGACCAGGATCTTCGCCGCCCCGGCCACGCTGGACGCCACGTACTTCCCGGAGGAGGGGCCGACGGGCGCCCTCCCGCCCGGGGCGGGAGCCGGACCGGCCTCGACGAAGGCTTCAGATACGGCTTTCGAGACCATCGAGGACCTTTCTGAGCATGGTCAAGTCGGCGCGTTCGGCCGCGGGAATGGGAGGACGGGTCACGATCAGCCCCCACTGGACGAGATCGGCGAGGAGCACCTGCACGACCGAAGGCGGCTGGCGCAGGTGCGCGGCCACTTCCGCGACCGAGATGAGCCCCTCGCAGTGCGTCAGGATCGCGAGGTGCTCCGGCTGGAGGGAGGCGGGGAACGCCGCCTCCGTCGCCATCACCAACGACTCCCAGGACAGCGGCTCCCCGCCGGACTCCGCACGGCCGCGGGTGATGACGTACGGGCGTACCGCCGAGGCCCTCGGCTCCTCGGACCGGTCCGTCATGACGACGCGATGGCCTGATCCCGCGGCAGACTGCTCAGGTGCGCGCCGATCTTCGCCACCAGCAGCTGCATTTGCTGCGCGACGAGGCCGACGTCCGCCTCCAGGTCCGTGGCGACACCCAGGTGCGCGCCCACCCCGGCATGGGTGAACAGGACGAACCCGTGATCGGACTCCAGCATCAACTGGCGCAGTCCGACCCCCGAGCCGAACAGCAGCTTCGTCGTGGAGCGGCCCGTCATGGTCATCGCCGCGCAGGCCGCCGAGAGCGACTCCGCCTCCGCGACGCTCAGGTCGGACACCGGGCCAGAGAGGTTCTTCGCCGACGCGTGACCGAGACGCAGGCCGTCCTCCGAGACGACGACGGCGTGCCGGACGCCGGGGATCTCGGTGAGCGGGCGGAGCATCCAGCCCAAGTCGGGAAGTCGAGTGATGGTTCCGGTCACGACCGGCCTCCGTGCTGCTGGTTCGGGCTACTGGGCAGGGGCGGTACGCCGGACGGCGCCGCCTCGGGCGGATCGGTGGCCGGCCGGGACCGCGCCTCGTCCGCGCCGAGGGCGGCGCGTCCGCGCAGGGTGCCGGACACCACGCTGGAGATCGACGCGCGGGCCGCCTCCGGCGTCCACGGTGCGGGGTCGGGGGCGGACGGCCACCGATCC
>NZ_JBSFVR010000444.1:0-5411 GCF_053592415.1 Streptomyces sp. NPDC002690
TGCGTCAGCCCTGGCGCTGCTTGTGGCGCAGGTTTTCGCAGATGACCATGACCCGGCCGTGACGGCGGATCACCTTGCACTTGTCGCAGATCTTCTTGACGCTCGGCTTGACCTTCATGGGATGTCAGGTTCTCCGGGTCAGTGCCATCACCGCGCCGCAGCGCGATGGGGGCAAGATCTACTTGTACCGGTAGACGATCCGGCCACGCGTCAGGTCGTACGGAGAGAGCTCCACCACGACCCGGTCATCGGGGAGGATACGGATGTAGTGCATCCGCATCTTGCCGCTGATGTGCGCGAGGACCTTGTGACCGTTCTGGAGCTCCACCCGGAACATTGCGTTCGGGAGGGACTCGATCACGGTGCCCTCGATTTCGATGGCACCTTGCTTCTTGGCCACGCTTCGCCTTTCGAATCGGCTACCTTGATCGACTCCCGCTCTGCCGCGTTACCACCAAGTGGACACACGGATGCACGAGAGCCGACGAGTCAGTCTACGTCAGCGGACCCCAAAAGACGAATCCGTCAAGTTTGCCCACCGAAGGTGATCCTTATGCCCCGACGGACCAGGTGTTCGGCCGGCGCCGGGCGGGATGCTCAGGCCAGCGGGTCCGGCGCGGCCTGGACGCCGTACTGGGCGAGCTTCTCGGCTCCGCCGTCCGGGGCGGTCAGCACCAGCGGGCCCTCCTCCGTGAGCGCGATGGAGTGTTCCCAGTGGGAGGACCAGCTGCCGTCGGTGGTGAGCACGGTCCAGTCGTCGCTGAGCACCTTCGTCTGCGCGGTGCCGAGCGAGACCATGGGCTCGATCGCCAGGCAGACGCCGGGGACCAGCTTGATGCCCTTGCCCCGCTTGCGGGAGACGTAGTTCAGCAGGTGCGGGTCCATGTGCATCTCGGTGCCGATGCCGTGGCCGCCGTAGTCCTCGATGATCCCGTACTTGCCGGTGGCCGGGCGGGGCTGGCGGCGGATGTAGCCCTCGATCGCCTTGGAGATGTCGACGAGGCGGTTGTTCACCTTCATCGCAGCGATGCCGGCCCACATCGACTCCTCGGTCACCCGGGAGAGCTCGATCAGCTCCGGAGCGTGTCCGGTGCCCACGAAGGCGGTGTACGCGGCGTCGCCGTGCCAGCCGTCCACGATCGCGCCGCAGTCGATGGAGATGATGTCGCCGTCCTTGAGGACGGTCTTCTCGTCCGGGATGCCGTGGACGACGACGTCGTTCACCGAAGTGCAGATGGTCGCGGGGAACCCGCCGTACCCGAGGAAGTTCGACTTCGCCCCGTGGTCGGCGATCACCTTGCGCGCGACCTGGTCCAGGTCGTGGGTGGAGGCGCCCGGGACGGCGGCCTCGCGGGTGGCGGCGTGAATGGCGGCGACCACCAGGCCCGCCTCACGCATCTTGGCGATCTGCTCCGGGGTCTTGATCTGCACCATTGCTGGGCGCCTCTCTGCGTCTGCGTCTCTGGGGACGGGGACCGTCTCCCGCTTCCGGGGACGGGTGCCGCGGCGTGACCGGTAAATCCACGATACGGCGACAAACAGCCGGCCGCGGCGCCCTGGGGCACCGCGGCCGGCTGTGGAAGTTACTGCGTGGGTGGTGCTCAGCCCTCGTCGGACTTGAGCGCCGCCATGGCCCGCTCGGTCACTTCGGTGACCTTGCCGAGGGCGGGGATGGTCACGACCAGTCCCTGCTCGCGGTAGTAGTCGATGATCGGCTCGGTCTGCGTGTGGTAGACCTCCAGCCGGGTGCGGACCGTCTCCTCGTTGTCGTCGTCCCGCTGGTACAGCTCGCCGCCGCAGGTGTCGCAGACACCCTCGGTCTCCGGCTGGTTGTACGCGACGTGGAAGACGTGCGAACTGTCGTTGCGGCAGATGCGGCGACCCGCGATCCGCTTCACGACCTCGTCCTCGGGGACCTCCAGGTCCAGGACCGCGTCGAGTGCCACACCGTTGCTCTTGAGCATCTCGTCCAGCGCCTCGGCCTGGCCGACGTTGCGCGGGAAGCCGTCGAGCAGGAAGCCACCGGCGGCGTCGGGCTGGGACATGCGGTCCTCAGCCATCGCGTTGGTCACCTCGTCCGGCACCAGCTGGCCCTTGTCCATGTAGGACCGGGCCTGCTTGCCAAGGTCGGTGCCCTGGCTGATGTTGGCGCGGAAGAGGTCGCCCGTGGAAATGTGCGGAATCGACAGGTTCTTGGCAAGGTACGCGGCCTGCGTTCCCTTGCCGGCACCAGGAGGCCCGACGAGGACGATTCGCATCAGCGGAGGAACCCTTCGTAATTGCGCTGCTGGAGCTGACTCTCGATCTGCTTCACGGTCTCCAGACCCACACCCACGATGATGAGGATGCTCGTCCCGCCGAACGGGAAGTTCTGGTTCGCGCCACCGAAGCCTGCCAACGCCACTGTCGGCACAAGAGCGATGAGCCCCAGGTACAGCGAGCCCGGCCAAGTGATCCTGTTGAGCACGTAGCTCAGGTACTCGGCTGTAGGTCGACCTGCCCGGATACCCGGGATGAACCCACCATACTTCTTCATGTTGTCGGCTACTTCTTCGGGGTTGAACGAGATCGCCACGTAGAAGAACGCGAAGAAGACGATCAGGAGGAAGTAGGTCGCGATGTAGTACGGGTGGTCGCCCTTGACGAAGTGGTCCTTGATCCAGTTCGCCCAGCCCGCGTTGGAGTTGGAGAACTGGACGATCAGGGCCGGGATGTAGAGGAGCGAGGAGGCGAAGATGACGGGGATCACGCCCGCCTGGTTCACCTTGAGCGGGATGTACGTGGACGTACCGCCGTAGGAACGGCGCCCGATCATGCGCTTCGCGTACTGCACCGGGATGCGGCGCTGGGCCTGCTCGACGAAGACGACGAGGCCCACCATCACGAAGCCGATGATGATGACCGTGCCGAATTCGATCCAGCCGTCGGCGAGCTTGCCGCTCTCCTTGATGGCCCACAGGGCGCTCGGGAAGCTGGCGGCGATCGAGATGAACATCAGGATCGACATGCCGTTGCCGATACCGCGGTCGGTGATGAGCTCACCGAGCCACATGACGCAGGCGGTGCCGGCCGTCATCGTGACGACCATGACGATCGTGGTGAAGATCGACGAGTTGGGGACGATCTGGTCGCCCACCGAGCAGCTGCTGAAGAGCGCGCCGCTGCGGGCGGTCGCCACCAGGCCGGTGCCCTGGAGGATGGCCAGCGCGACCGTGAGGTAACGCGTGTACTGGGTGATCTTGGTCTGCCCGGACTGTCCCTCCTTCTTGAGGGCCTCCAGTCGGGGGATGACCACGGTCAGCAGCTGAAGAATGATGCTGGCCGTGATGTACGGCATGATGCCGAGCGCGAAGATCGTGATCTGCAGCAGCGCACCACCGCTGAACATGTTGACGAGACCGAAGAGGCTGTTATTGCCCTTGCTGGCCTGGTCGATACAGGTCTGGACGTTCTCGTAACTCACTCCCGGTACGGGGATGTGTGCCCCGAGCCGATAGAGAACGATGATGCCGAGCGTGAAGAGCAGCTTCTTGCGCAGGTCGGGCGTCTTGAACGCCCGGGCGAACGCGGTGAGCACGGTGCCTCCTGCGACCCCCGCGCTATGCGTAGAGGTGACGGTCTTGAGGTTCGACGGATACGACGGACACAAAAAAAGTCAAAGTGTCCCAGGGCGGGTGCCCGAGGGGTTAGCACACAACTCACGCCACCTTACCGGCGACCATGCCCCCCTAGGAACGACCAACCGGGGATGCCTCTTGGAAGAGGCATCCCCGGTCGGGTGTTCAGTACATCGAGTTGTCCGAGTTGTCTCAGACGAGCTCGGTGACGGTGCCGCCGGCGGCGGCAATCTTCTCCTTGGCGGAGCCGGAGACGGCGTCAACCGAAACCTGCAGCGCCACGGAGATCTCGCCCTGTCCGAGGACCTTGACGAGGTGGTTGTTGCGCACGGCACCCTTGGCGACCAGACCGGCCACCGTGACCTCTCCACCCTCGGGGTAGAGCGTCGCGAGCTTGTCCAGGTTCACGACCTGGTACTCCGTGCGGAACGGGTTCTTGAAGCCCTTGAGCTTCGGCAGGCGCATGTGGAGGGGCATCTGGCCACCCTCGAAGCGCTGCGGAACCTGGTAACGAGCCTTCGTTCCCTTGGTACCACGACCTGCGGTCTTACCCTTGGACGCCTCACCACGACCCACACGGGTCTTGGCGGTCTTGGCGCCCGGGGCAGGCCGGAGGTTGTGGGCCTTCAGCGGGCTGTTCTCCGCCATGTCAGTCAACCTCCTCAACCGTCACGAGGTGGCGGACGGTGTGAACCATTCCGCGGAACTCGGGGCGGTCCTCCTTGACAACCACGTCGTGCAGGCGCTTGAGCCCGAGCGAACGCAGGGTGTCGCGGTGGTTCTGCTTGCTACCGATGTACGACTTCGTCTGCGTGATCTTGAGGCTGGCCATTACGCACCAGCCCCGGCACGCGCACGGAGCAGAGCCGCGGGAGCGACGTCCTCGAGGGGCAGACCGCGGCGGGCCGCGATCTCCTCGGGACGCTGCAGGCCCTGCAGGGCCGCCACGGTCGCGTGCACGATGTTGATCGCGTTGGAAGAACCGAGCGACTTCGACAGGATGTCGTGGACGCCGGCGCACTCGAGCACGGCACGCACCGGACCACCGGCGATAACGCCGGTACCCGGGGAAGCAGGCTTGAGCAGGACGACGCCCGCAGCCTTCTCGCCCGTGATCGGGTGAGGAATCGTGCCCTGGATGCGCGGAACCTTGAAGAAGGACTTCTTCGCTTCCTCGACACCCTTGGCGATGGCCGCGGGAACTTCCTTGGCCTTGCCGTAACCGACACCGACGGTGCCGTCACCATCGCCCACCACGACCAGCGCGGTGAAGCTGAAGCGACGACCACCCTTCACAACCTTGGCGACGCGGTTGATCGCGACAACGCGCTCAACGTACGCGGTCTTCTCGGCGGCGCTGGGGCCACCGTCACGGCCCTTCCGGTCCCGCCGCTCGCCGCCACCGGCACCGCTTCCGCGGCGCTGGGGTCCAGCCATTGGAATTACCTCTCTCTGTTACGTCCGCTGTGCGTAGGAACCGGGGCTTAGAACTTCAGCCCGGCTTCACGGGCGGCGTCAGCCAGAGCGGCAATCCGCCCGGCGTACTGGTTACCACCGCGGTCAAACACGACGGCCTCGACGCCTGCGGCCTTGGCGCGCTCGGCGACCAGGGCGCCGACCTGCTGGGCCTGAGCGCTCTTGTCACCCTCGCCACCACGGATGGAGACGTCCAGGGTCGACGCCGACGCGAGCGTGTGGCCCGCGATGTCGTCGATGACCTGGGCCACGATGTGACGGTTGGAACGCGTCACGACGAGGCGGGGACGCTCCGGCGAACCGGAGACGTGCTTGCGG
>NZ_JBSFVR010000445.1:0-5355 GCF_053592415.1 Streptomyces sp. NPDC002690
GTGACACAGGATCTGTGTCACGGCCCGAGGCTGTTATGGCCGCATGCGGTGCGGCCGACCGTTCGGTGCTTGCGCGGATCAGGCGGACTTCCTGCTGTCCCGCGGATGCACGGCGATGTTCATGGCTCCGGAGCGAAGGACCGCCAGCCTCTCGGCCAGCACTTCCTCCAGCTCCTCGCGGGTGCGCCGCTCCATGAGCATGTCCCAGTGCGTACGCGCAGGCTTGCCCTTCTTCTCCTCGGGGCCATCCCCGTCCACCAGGAGTGCCATGGCGCCGCACGCCTTGCACTCCCACTCCGGCGGAATTTCCGCCTCTACCGAGAAGGGCATCTCAAATCGATGCCCGTTCTGGCATGCGTACTCCACCGCCTGGCGCGGGGCCAGATCGATGCCGCGGTCCGTCTCGTAGCTGGTAACCACGAGTCGCGTGCCGCGGAGAGCTCGCTCACTCATGAATCGTGCCTCCCGGGCTTGTCGCCCACAGGACAGGTGTCGCTGTCGTCGTCATCCGGTCAACGTCCGCTCGGCGGTAAAGATTCCCGTTGCCGGCCACGCGTCGCCCGTCTTGTCGCTGCTGTATCAGGGGTGATTCCCCACTGCTGCCCGGTTTGTCACTTTTGAACGGATCTGTCACCCAACAGTTTGACGTCATCCACTCGCAGTAACGGTCTTTCCGGGCAGGCCAAAGGCGTACACTACCGGCCTTTTACTTCAGCGTCTAAATCCGCTCCGGTACGGGATTGCCCGCGGCGGCCACGGCGGCCCGTACAGGCACCCTCGCGAGCAGCACGGAACCGATGACGAAGAACACCACCAAGGAGATGATCGCCTGCCGGTAGCTGCCGGTCAGCTGGTACGCCAGGCCGAAGACCAGGGGCCCCAGCCAGCTGAGTCCGCGGTCGCTCATCTCGTACGCGGAAAAATACTCGGCTTCCTTGCCGCGCGGGACCAGATGCGAGAAAAGGGAGCGGGAAAGGGCCTGGCTGCCTCCGAGGACGAGTCCGATCGCCGCGGCCAGGACGTAGAAGAAGACGGGCGCGTCGGCCGGCAGGAAGTAGGCGGCCACCAGGATCAGCGTCCAGACCACCAGCGACGCCAGGATCGTGCGCTGCGCGCCGTACACCCGGGCGAGCCGTCCCATCCCGAGCGCGCCGGCCACCGCGAGGATCTGCACCAGCAGGACGGCGGTGATCAGCGTCGTCTGGTCGAGGCCGAGCTCCTCCGAGCCGAACACCGAGGCCTGGGAGATGACGGTCTGCACCCCGTCGTTGTAGATGAGGTACGCCAGCAGGAACGAGAGTGTCAGCGGGTGGCGCCGCATGTCCCGCAGGGTGGCGATCAGCTGCCGCCAGCCCGAGCCGACCGCCCCCTCGGCGCCCGGGGCGGTACGGCGGTCGCGCAGCCGGCGCAGCGGCACGACGGTGAAGGCGCCCCACCACAGTCCGGCGGAGGCCAGACAGATGCGTACCGCATCCGACTCGGTCAGGCCGAAGGAGTCGTGCCCCGTGTAGACGATCAGGTTGAGGACGAGGACGAACGCGCCCGAGGTGTAGCCGAACGCCCAGCCCCGCGAGGAGACCGCGTCCCGCTCGTCCGGCTCCGCGATCTGCGGCAGATAGGAGTTGTACAGCACCATCGACACCGAGATCGCCGCGTTCGCGACGATCAGCAGGAAGGCGCCGAGCAGATAGCGGTGGCCGTCCAGGAAGAACATCGCCGTCGTGGCCGCCGCGCCCGTGTAGGCGGCTGCCGCGAGCAGGGGTTTCTTGCGGCCCGAACGGTCCGCCGCCGCGCCCACGAGCGGCATGAGCACGACCGCGAGGATCACCGAAGCGGAGACCGCGTACGCGAAGAGGGACCCGGCCCGCACGGGTATGCCGAAGGGGTGCACGAAGCCGTCGGAGTCGGCGGCCGCCTTCGCCACCGAGGTCAGATAGGGCCCGAGGAAGACGGTGACCACGCTCGTGGAGTAGACCGAGCACGCGAAGTCGTAGAAGTACCAGCCCCGTTGTTCCCGTTTGCGCGCCACGTCCTCCGGCGTGCCGGCCGGACGTTCCGGTGGTGTCGCCGTTCCTTTGGTTCCGGTACTCAAGCTCCCCTGCCCCCCGCTCGCTCTGGTCCGTTCGTCACCGGCCGCCGGACCGGCGTCAGGACCAGATCCCGCGCTCGCTCAGCACCGTACGCAGCGTCGCGATGTGATCGGTCATGATGCCATCCACGCCGAGGTCGAGGAGGGCGCTCATCTCCGCCGCCTCGTCGATCGTCCAGACGTGGACCTGGAGGCCCAGGGCGTGCGCCGTACGGACGAAGCGGCGGTCGACCACCCGGATGCCGTTCTGGCTCACCGGCACCTGCGCGCACACCGCGCCCCGGCGCAGCGGCGCCGGAATCCCGAACGAGCGCAGCCGCAGCGCCAGTACGCCCCGCACGCCGTACGAGGTCGCCAGCCGGGGGCCGCCGAGGCGCTGAGCGCGAGCCACCCGGGCTTCGGAGAACGAGCCGACGCACACCCGGTCCCAGGAGTCCGTCCGGCGGATCAGCGCGAGGAGGGGTTCCAGCGAGGACTCTGCCTTCACGTCGACGTTCCAGCGGGCCCCGGGAAACTCCTCCAGCAGGTCCTCGAAGAGCGGCAGGGGCTCACGGCCGTCCACCCGGGCCCGCCGGACCTCGCTCCACGGCAGGTCCGCTATCCGGCCCCCGGTGTCGGTGACCCGGTCCAGGGTCGGATCGTGGAAGGCGACGAGGCGGCCGTCCGCGGTGGTGTGCACATCGGTCTCGAAGTAGCGGTACCCCTGCGCCGCCGCCCGGCGGAAGGCCGCCGCGGTGTTCTCCAGCCCCCCGGCCGCGCCGCCGCGGTGGGCGAACGGGATCGTCGAAGGATGGTCCAGATAGGGGTGGCGTCCTGAGGTCACCGCCGAAGTATGGCGGTCGCCGGTGACGGTCCGGCAACGGCCCCGGTCGCTCCCGGCGCCCCAGGGGTGTCGAACAGGCGCAGGAAGAACTGGGCGAGCGGCCCGATGGCCAGCGCGTACACCAGCGTTCCGACGCCGAGCGAGCCGCCGAGCGCGAACCCGGCCGCCACGACGGCGACCTCGACCAACGTTCGCGCCAGGCGCACCGACCGCCCGGTCGCCCGGTGCAGGCCGGTCATCAGCCCGTCGCGCGGCCCGGGACCGAACCGGGCCGTGATGTAGAGCCCGGTCGCCGCCCCGTTCAGTACGACCCCCAGCACCAGCACCGCGATCCTGGCCGCCCACCCGTGGGCCTCGGGCACGACCGCCAGCACGCCGTTGATCACCAGGCCGACCACGAAGACGTTGGAGACGGTGCCGAGCCCCGGGCGCTGCCGCAGTGGAATCCACAGCAACAGCACCAGCGCGCCGACCCCGATGGAGACGGTCCCGATGGCGACGCCGGTGAGCTCCGAGATCCCCTGTTGCAGCACGCCCCAGGGCTCCAGCCCCAGCCCGGCGACGACCAGCAGCGCCGAACTCGCGCCGTAGAGCACCAGCCCGGCGTACAACCGCACCAGTCGGCGGACGACGGACGAGTGGTGGGGCGAGTGGTGCGGGACGGCGGTGGCGGACATGGGGTACCCCCTGCTGTGATGGTGGTGGACCGGTTCGTGTCACTCTGTGGCGGGAGATTGGTCATCGGCCATGGCCAATCCGAGGAAGGTGGACTGATTTCATGGCTCAGTGGACTTCGACGGTCGGGGCCGCCCAGCTCGCCCGGCAGCTCCAGGCGCCGCTCTCCCGCCCCGGTGTCCCCGGCGCCCGGAAGCCCCCCGCCTACCGCGCCCTCGCGGACGGGGTCCGGCTGCTGGTGCTCGAAGGCCGGGTACCGGTCGCCGCACGGCTGCCCGCCGAACGCGAACTCGCGCTCGCCCTGGCCGTCAGCCGTACCACCGTCGCCGCGGCCTACGAGGCGCTGCGCACCGAGGGCTTCCTGGAATCCCGGCGCGGCGCCGGCAGCTGGACCGCGGTCCCCGCGGGCAACCCGCTGCCCGCCCGGGGCCTGGAACCGCTGCCGCCCGAGGCGCTCGGCTCGATGATCGACCTGGGCTGCGCCTCACTGCCCGCGCCGGAACCCTGGCTGACCCGGGCCGTCCAGGGCGCGCTGGAGGAACTCCCGCCGTACGCCCACACGCACGGCGACTACCCGGCCGGCCTGCCCGCCCTGCGCCGGATGATCGCGGACCGCTACACCGAGCACGGCGTCCCCACCATGCCCGAGCAGATCATGGTGACCACCGGGGCGATGGGAGCCATCGACGCCATCTGCCACCTCTTCGCCGGGCGCGGCGAACGCATCGCCGTGGAGTCGCCGAGCTACGCCAACATCCTCCAGCTGATGCGGGAGACGGGCGCCCGCCTGGTGCCCGTCGCCATGCGGGACGGGCTCGGCGGCTGGGACCTGAACCGCTGGCGGCAGGTCCTGCGCGACTCCGCCCCCCGGCTCGCCTACGTCGTCGCCGACTTCCACAACCCCACCGGAGCCCTCGCCGACGAACAGCAGCGCCGCGGCCTGGTGGAGGCGGCGCGCTCGGCGGGCACGGTCCTGGTCGCCGACGAGACGATGCACGAACTGGCCCTCGACGAGGACGTGGAGATGCCCCGCCGGGTCTGCGCCTTCGACCCGGCCGGCAGCACGGTGATCACCGTGGGATCGGCCAGCAAGGCGTTCTGGGCCGGGATGCGGATCGGCTGGGTCAGGGCTGCGCCCGACACCATCCGCAGCCTGGTCTCGGCACGCGCCTACGCGGACATGGGCACGCCCGTCCTGGAGCAGCTCGCCATCAACTGGCTGCTGCGCACGGGCGGCTGGGCCGACGCGGTCGGGCTCCGGCGCGAACAGGCCCGGAGCAACCGCGACGCCCTGGTCGCGGCGGTGCGCCGGGAGCTTGCGGACTGGGAGTTCCAGGTGCCGCGCGGGGGGCTGACCCTCTGGGTGCGTACCGGCGGGCTCTCCGGGTCGCGCCTGGCGGTGGCGGGCGAGCGGGTGGGGGTCAGGGTGCCGTCCGGACCGCGCTTCGGGGTGGACGGGGCGTTCGAGGGGTACGTCCGACTGCCGTTCACGGTGGGCGGGCCGGTGGCGGACGAGGCGGCGGCGCGGCTGGCCGCGGCGGCGGCGCTGGTCCGGGCCGGTGCGGGGGCGGGCGCCGACACGCCGCGGACCTTCGTGGCCTGAGGGCGCCGCGGGCGGGACGGAGCGGCCCTGGTGAAACGCCCGGCGGACGGGCGCGGACGCTCCGGTCCGTACCCGCCCGCCGTGGTCGTCGTGCCGCCGTGGTCGTCGTGCCGCCGTGGTCGTCGTGGCCGGCACGCCTGTCGTGCCGCCGGTCAGCTCTCCGCG
>NZ_JBSFVR010000446.1:0-5319 GCF_053592415.1 Streptomyces sp. NPDC002690
GGTCGACTCGGTGTACGCCTCGTTGACGTCACGGAAGGCGACACCCGGGAGGGTGGCCTCCTCGTTGTCGCCCGGGTCGTCGAGGTCTCGGCGGCGTTCGACACCGCGTCGTCGGCGCTGGACCACGCGGTCGCCTACGCCACCGAGCACGACGCCCTCGTCGTGGCGGCAGCCGTGCCGGACCCACCGGCGGGCGCCGACGGGGCGAGCGCCCCGCCACCGCGGGACTACTGGCCCGCCGCCTCGCGCGGTGTACTGAGCGTCCTGGACGTGGACGTCCAGGGGGGCCGCCCCGACACCGCGCTGCTCCCGCTCCACGCCGACCTGGCGGCCCCCGGCGACGGCGTCGTCGGGATCGGCCCCCGCGGCAGCGGGCACTTCGTCGGCTCCGGCGCCTCACTGGCCGCGGCGTACACCGCCGGGGCGGCTGCCCTCGTCCGGTCGAGGTTCCCGGAGCTCTCCGCGGCGGAGGTGGCCCGGCGCCTCACGTCCACCGCCTACCCCGACGACGTACCACGACTGGACGCCTATGCCGCTGTCGCATCGGTCACCGACGGGTCGAGGGCGGTCGGCGCCGTGACCGGACCGGGTGAGGAGCAGGTGCGCATGCCGGACCACACACGCGGAGAACGGGCCACCCGCACGGCCCTGCTGATCTCCGCGCTCGGGGCGGCGGTGGTCCTGCTGGCCGGCTGGGCCGCCGCGGCGGTCCCGCGCGGCAGAGCCCGCGGATGGCGCCCGCCCCGGGCCTGACGCGCCGTCGGAGGGCGGGGCGCCGTCTCCCGCGTACGGGCGTCGGCCGTCGCCCCGGACACGGTGAGGACGGACGGGTGCCGAGGTGAGGTGCCGGCGTAGGCCGTACCGGGCGGTGCCCCGGTACGGCCTACGCGCGGTCAACGGCTCTCCGGCTCCGGTGCCCCTTCGACCTGTGCCGTCTGCAGCAGCGTCGCCTTGTTCCGGGCGATGTACCGGGCCCGGCCCGGCGGCAGGGTGCGCGGCTTGACGTTGCCGAAGACGTAGCCCTCGCTCGGCGGGCAGGACAACAGGAGACCCGGTGTGTTGACCTCGCCCAGCCGCCGCAGCAGCTGGTCGCCGATCCCGCGGCCGGCTCCGGTGGCGGACCGTGCGACCACGACGTGCAGGCCGACCTCGTGTCCGAGTGCCAGGTAGTCGAAGATCGGCGCGAAGGGATGGTCGTAGGCGCCGCCGCCCAGCATGTCGTAGTCGTCGACCAGGACGAACAGGCGCGGACCGGCCCACCAGTCCGCCTGACGCATGCGGGCGGGGGTGATGTCCGGTCCCGGCATACGTGTCTCCAGCGCCCGCTTCGAGCCGCCCATCAGCTCCTGGAGCGCCGACAGGGACACGGCGTGGCCCAGGCGGTACTTCTCGGGGATGGCCTCCACCAGCTCCCGCCGGTAGTCCACCACCAGGATGCGCGCCTCCTGCGGGGTGTACCGGGCGGTGATCGCCGAGGTCACCAGTTTCAGCAGATTCGTCTTCCCGCTCTCGGTGTCGCCGACGGCCATCAGGTGCGGGGTGCGGCTGAAGTCGTGCCAGACGGGCGAGAGCGTCTCCTCGTCCAGGCCCAACGGCATCCGCAGACCGGCCACGCCCTCGGCCGCGGGCAGTTCCGCGGCGGGAAGGCGGTGCGGCAGCATCCGGACGGCCGGCGCCGGAGCACCGGTCCAGGCCGCCGCGACCCGCTCGACCAGGTCCGTGACCCCCTCGGTGAGGTCGTCGGCCGAACCGCCGCCGTCGATGCGGGGCAGCGCCGACAGGAAGTGCAGCTTGCCCTCGACGGTGAGTCCCCGCCCGGGGACGCGCGGGACGAGCGCCGCCCGCCGGACATCGACCACCGAGTCCATGTGGTCGCCGAGCTTCAGCTCCAGCCGGGTGGCGATCTGGTCGCGGATCGGCGTCGCCATCTCCATCCAGCGGGAGGCGGTGATGATCAGGTGGATGCCGTAGTTGAGGCCGCCGGCGGCGACCCGGTTGAACGTCGCCACGTGACTGTCGAAGTCCTGGCGCAGCGTCGCCCACCCGTCCACGACCAGGAACACGTCACCGTGCGTCTCGTCGGCGAACTCACCGGCCGCGCGGCGACGACGGTAGGTCGCCATCGAGTCGATGTTGTGGTCCAGGAAGAACTGCTCGCGCCGGTTGAGGACGGCCGTGACCTCGGCCACGGTCCGGCTGATGCGTTCGCTGTCCAGCCGCGACGCGACACCGCCCATGTGCGGCAGACCCGAGAGCCCGGCGAGCGTGCCGCCACCGAAGTCCAGGCAGTAGAACTGCACTTCGCGCGGGGTGTGGTTGAGTGCGAGGGAGGCGATGAGGGAGCGCAGCAGCGTGGACTTGCCGCTCTGCGAACCACCCGCGATGCCGACGTGCCCCTCCGCCCCGGACAGATCCACCACGAGCGGATCGCGGCGCTGCTCGAAGGGCTTGTCGACCAGTCCGACCGGCACCCTCAGACGCCCGGTCCCCGGCCACCGCGCCGCTGTGAGCCCGCGCTCGGCGTCGGGCGCGAGGCCGGGCAGCAACTCGTCGAGCCGAGGGGCGAGACCCAGCGGCGGCAGCCACACCTGGTGCGCTCCCGGTCCCGCGTCACGCAGCCGGTCGAGCGCCACCGACAGCAGACTGTCACCCGAGTTCTGCTCCTCCTCGGCCGGTTCCGTGACGGCGGGCGGGGCGACCGCGCGTGGGACCACGTACCCCGAGGTCCACGGCACGACCTGGCTGGCCACCCGGGCCTGGGCGACCGCGCCGCCCCGTCTGCGGTACTCGCCCGACACGTAGGCAGCGCGGAAGCGGGTCAGCGCCTCGACACCGCTTTTGAGATACCCGCTGCCGGGCTGGGAGGGCAGCTGGTAGGCGTCCGGGACGCCCAGCACGCCCCGGCTCTCCATCGCCGAGAAGGTGCGCAGACCGATCCGGTACGACAGGTGGCTCTCCAACTGGTGCATCCGCCCCTCGTCCAGGCGCTGGGACGCGAGCAGCAGATGAACACCCAGGGATCGTCCCAGGCGCCCGATCATCACGAAGAGTTCCATGAACTCGCGGTGGGCGGAAAGGAGTTCGCTGAACTCGTCCACCACGACGAAGAGGCTCGGCAGGGGCGCCAGAGGGACCCCCGAGGCGCGCGCCTTCTCGTACTCCAGGGCCGAGGAGTAGTTACCGGCCGCCCGCAGCAGCTCCTGGCGGCGGATCAGCTCGCCGTGCAGGGCGTCCTGCATACGTGCGACGAGCGCGACCTCGTCCGAGAGGTTGGTGATCACCGCCGAGGTGTGCGGCAGCTCGTCCAGGCCGAGGAAGGTGGCCCCGCCCTTGAAGTCGACCAGGACGAAGTTGAGGGTTTCCGAGGAGTTGGACAGGGCCAGACCCAGGACCAGGGTGCGCAGCAGCTCGCTCTTGCCGGATCCGGTGGCGCCGATCAGCATGCCGTGCGGTCCCATGCCGCCCTCCGCGGACTCCTTGATGTCCAGTTCGACCGGCAGCCCGTCGCTGCCGACCGCGATCGGCACCCGCAGCCTCGACGAACCACTGGCGCGCTGCCACAGGGCCGCCGGCTCGTGCCGGTGCAGGTCGGTGATGCCCAGCAACGTGGTGAGCTCGGTGTCGGCGGCCAGCGGTTCGGCCGCGGACACGGCGAGGCGCATGCGGAACGGCGCGATCGTCCTGGCCAACGACTCGGCCGCCACCGGTCCCAGGGCGTCGGGTCTGCCGAGGCTCGTGGTCTGCTCCTTGCGGGTGCGGTCGGTGCGTACCAGGCCGATCCGGTCGGACCGCACGTCCAGGCGCAGGGTGCTGCGGCCGGGACGCCACTGCAGGGTGTCGGCCAGGTCGACGACGACCGCGTTCCTGAACCCCTGCCCGTCCAGGCGGTGCCCGGAGGGTACGGACACCCCGTCCAGGACGACGACCGTGTACGGCTCCTCACGGCCGGGCACCCCCTCGGGGTCGTAGGCGGGGCGCTCGCCGAACTCCGCCCCCAGCAGCTCCTCCAGGTCGTTGAAGGTGGATGCGACCATCCGCGTCGGACCCGCCCCGTCCTCCTCCTGCGGATGCTGGTTGTGCGGAAGCCACTTCACCCACTCCCAGTCCGACCGGTGCTCGTCCGCGGCGCACACCACGATCCACAGCTCCTCCGGCGCGTGGAACACGGCAAGCTGCGCGATCATCGCCCGCACCACGCTCCGCCGGACCGCGGCGTCACCGCGCATCAACACCTTCGCCCAGGACCTCAGATACACGGCGACCGGCTGCCCGGGCACCGTGCTGTAGGCACGTATGAAGCGGCGCAGGGCGTGCGCGGAGAGCGGATCGAGGTCCTCCACCGGCTTGGTGGCCAGTGGAGTCAGCTTCACCGCCAGCTGCTGGTCACCGAGGGCGATCCGGACCTCCCCGAAGTCCTCGTCCTTGCCCCGGCGTTCCCACAGCCGTGTCGTACGGACCAGCGAGCTCAGGGCGGCAGGCTCGGGATGGCGCCAGGCCAACGCCAACTGCTGTTCCATCACCGCGCGTCGGGTCTGCTTGCGGATCTGCCCGAGGTATCTCAGGTAGTCCCGTCGTTCCCCCCGCAACCGCTGCTTGCGCTCACTGGTACGCCGCATGAACTGACCGATGATCATCGCGGCCGAGGCCAGCACCATCAGCCCCAGGGACAGGTAGACGAACACACCGTTCGACCCACCCGGGCGCAGGAAGATCAGCATCATGGAGACGGACATCATCGCCATGGGCATGTATGTCCACACCGCGGAGTTGTCGGGAACCGTCTCGGCGAGTACCGGGGGTTCCTGAAGGCTCAACTCCCCCTGAGGCATGTCAGGTCCGCGACGGCGCGCGGGACGGCGAAAAAGCACGGAACTCAACGAATCGGCTCCTTCGGGGCAGCAACCGGTGAGATCTCACCGGGCCCGTTGACGGAAGGCGGGGCTGTGAAGCCGGCCCGGCGGCAGGGGTACTCTGCACACGATAGACGGATCAGTCAGGTACCGACTCACACACGTATGTGTGGCCAGGATCTCACCGCCGCATCCGTCCCACCTGATCACCTTCCGCGAAAGCGAATGTGCCGACCATGAGCGACACCTCGGTGGCCAGCCTGTGCCGCCTCACCGTCCGGGCACCCTCCAGGACCATCGATCTCGCCGTCCCGGTGGACGTGCCGGTGGCCGACCTCCTTCCCACGTTGCTCCGGTACTGCGTCGACGGGTTCGCGAGTTGATCACCTGGCTGCCGAGCCTGGCGCGGCGCTCGCCGGTGGCGGCGTAGGTGGCCGCGGCCTTGTTCTGGTGATGCAGTGAGAGCCAG
>NZ_JBSFVR010000447.1:0-5306 GCF_053592415.1 Streptomyces sp. NPDC002690
CCGGGAAGAGGTAGACGGCCAGGAAGAGCGCGCTGACGTGCCTGCTGCCGAAGAACTTGAGCCGGCTGACGGCGTACGCGCCGGGTACGGCGGCGCAGGCCAGTACCGCGAAGATCTGTACGGCGGCGGCCTGTTCGATGACCTGGGTGGTCCCGTTGTCGGCGAACCGCATCAGGCCGGTGGTGCCGTCCCGCCGCTCGGACCAGATGTGGTCCGCGTAGTCGGCCATCGCCCGCCGGTAGACGGATCCGCCCGTCACCGATTCCAGCAGCAACAGGTTCTTGAAGAAGATCGAGTTGAAGAAGACGGGCTGGGTCAGCAGTCGGCCCTCCGTCACGAAATGCGCGTACGCGGCCTCGGCCGTACTCCGGGCCTGATTCAGGTACGTGCGGTCGCGGGTCGCCTCGTACAGCAGGGTGCCGACGCCGACCGGGACGCCCTGGTTGTAGGACCAGACGGTCCGGTCGACCGTGCCGGCGAGGTCGAGGTTGTCCCAGTAGAGGAACTCGGGCGTCCGCAGATGGGTGTTGGTCCAGTCGTAGAAGCGCTTGGACGACTCCAGATAACGGGACTTGCCGGTGATCTGGTGCAGGCGCAGGCCGAGTTGGGCGCCGGGCATGTTGGAGACCGTGTTGCGGCAGTGGTTCCAGTCGGCCTGGGTCCAGAACACCCCACCGGGGGCGGGGTGTTCCGCGTCGGTGTCCCAGCCCGACTCGACCAGCGCGAAGATCTCCTGCGCGCGGCGGAGCGCGGCACGGTCACCGGTCTGCAGATGCAGCTGGGACTTGGCCAGCCCCACCCACTCGTTGTCGTCGTAGAACATGTCGCCGCCCCCACCGTGCGGCGCGACCGGATAGGAGTCGTAGCCGGCGAGGCCGGTGGTGCCGCCCGAGGCGTTCCAGTACAACTCCTGCGCCTTGGCGCGGACGGCCAGATCCGGTGCGTGGCGGGGGTCCACGAAGGCCAGGTCGAGGGCTGCGACATGGACCTGGGACAGCGGCCATTCGTAGGAGTACGGGCGGTCGTCGACGGCGACCGGGTACTGCTCACGTACGAGCCCGGTGCCGTCCGCCACGTCGAAGTACTTCTCCAGAGCGCGATAGGTGACGTGTGCCCGCGAGAGGGAGGCCGAGGTGGACCGACTACCGGCCGGGCCCGGCGCGGCGGACGCGGTGGCAGCGGTCGCGGGCGCGGCGGCCAGGGCGGCCAGAGAGGCGCCGAGGACCTGACGGCGTGAGGGGGACCAGCGCATGCGGAAACTCTCCTGTTCGGGGGTACGGCGCGGGGTGCGCGGGGTGTCCGACAGTGCTCGACAACGTTGTCACCGGGGTGTGGGGACGTCAACGGCCAGGACGGAAATGGGCGGACGTAGATCGATTCCGTGCCGCGCGCCCCGTCGGGTCCCGCGCTCCCGCGCCCCGTCGGGTCCCGCGCTCGCGCCCCTCGCGCGCCTCGCGCCCCTCGCGTCGGGACCGCCCCCCGGATCGTGCCCGGTCACCCCCGCTGGCCTGCCCCGGGCCGCCGTCCGGCTATCCTGACCGGCGAACCGGACACGGGGTGCCCCACGAGGGGCTGAGATCACACCCGTCGAACCTGAACCAGCTAGCACTGGCGGAGGGATGTCTTCATGGCATTGCCATATGCGCAGAACGACCCCGCGGTCGCGGAGCGGGATGCCGCGTACTCGCGGACCGCGTTCGGAGGGCGGATGCCCACGGCCCCCGGCGACCTGCGGATCGAGACCCACGGGATAGCCCCCGTCCCCGAGGACCGGCGCTACGGCGGCCCCGGCCGGCTGTTCACCGTCTGGTTCGCCCCCAATCTGACCATGACCGGCGTCTTCACCGGTACCGTCGGCGTCGCGCTGGGCCTGGACTTCACCACCGCGCTCGTCGCGGTCGTCCTCGGCACGTTCGTCGGGGCGGCGCCCACGGCCTACCTCGGCACCTGGGGAAGCCGGACCGGAGTCGGTCAACTCCCCCTCGCCCGGCTGGCGTTCGGTCGAGGAGTCGTACTGCCCGGAGCGTTGCAGTGGCTGTCCTCGATCGCCTGGGACGCGCTGATCGGCCTGTTCGGCGGGGACGCGCTGGCCCAGCTGTGCGGCTGGCCGTTCTGGCTGGGCGTGCTGGTCATGATGGCCGCCCAGGGGGGCCTCGGCGTACTGGGGTACGAGGCGATCCACCGGCTCCAGACCGTGATGACGTTCCTCCTGGCCGCCGCCTTCGCCGTACTGGCCGTCAAACTGCTGGACGGTGTGCACCCCGCCACTTCCGGTGCCGCGCACGGCGGTGACCGGGCGGGCGCCTTCGTCCTGACGTTCACGATCGCGCTGAGCCTGTCGCTGTCGTGGGCCCCGTACGCGAGCGACTTCAGCCGCTACCTTCCGGCCGGTACCTCCCGTCCGCGCATGTTCTGGTGCACCCTGCTGGGCATCGGCGCCTCCTTCGTGGCCGTCCAGACGCTCGGCCTGTGGGGCGCGTCCGTCTTCACCGATCAGACCGCGCGCGGGATCGACACCCTGCTGGGCGGCGGCGCGCTCGGGGCGTTCGGCCTGCTCGCCGTGGTGCTCGCCGCGCTGTGCAGCAACGCCATGAACGACTACAGCGGTTCCCTGGCCCTGCAGACGATCGGGGTGCGCCTGCCGCGCCCCGTCGCCGCGGCCCTCGCCGCCGCTCTCGGATTCCCACTGGTGCTGTGGATGCACGCGGCCGACACCACGGCACGCTTCCAGAACGTGCTGCTCCTGGTCGGCTACTGGATTCCCGGCTTCGTCGCGATCGTGGCGGTCGACTGGTGGGCGAGGGCCCGGGCCCGCCGCGGTGCCCCGATCGACCTCGCCACCGAGAGCGCCCGCGACCGGCCGTGGTGGCCGGCGCTCGTCGCCTTCGTCGTCGCCTTCGCCGCGGCGGTGCCCTTCATGAGCACCGGCCTGTACGTGGGCCCGGTGGCGGAGTCCCTGCACGGGGCGGACCTCGCCTACGGCGTGGCGTTCCTCGTGGCCCTCTCCGTCTACGCCCCGCTCCGCCTGCGCCCGCGCTCCTGACGGACAGCCGGTCGCCCCGGAGACCGAACCGGCCGGGGCGGGTCGCCGACCGGCTGCGGGGGCCTTCCGTTCGCCAGGTGTACGGCGAGGTTTCACGAACCCGCCCCCGCCAGGTATCCGGGGAGCGCTGTCCTTGGGGCGACCTCGCTGTCCCCCCATCCCCAGGAGGCCGTCTCCCATGACAGAACTCGACCGGCGCAGGTTTTTGCAGATCGCCGGAGGTGCCGCGGCCTTCACGATGCTGAACGAGAGCATCGCGAGGGCCGCCGCCATTCCCGCGCAGGGCTCCACCGGCACGATCCAGGACATCGAGCACGTCGTCGTGCTGATGCAGGAGAACCGTTCCTTCGACCACTACTTCGGGGCGATGAAGGGGGTACGAGGTTTCGGGGACCCCCGGCCCGTGCTCCAGGACAACGGCAAGTCCGTCTTCCACCAGTCCGACGGGACGAAGGACGTCCTCCCCTTCAACCCTCAGGTGGCCGACCTCGGGATGCAGTTCCTGGAAGGGCTGGACCACGTCTGGGCCGGCGGCCAGCAGGCGTACAACAACGGCAAGTACGACAAGTGGGTGCCGGCCAAGACCGCCACCACCATGTCGCACATGACGCGGAAGGACATCCCCTTCCACTACGCGCTCGCCGACGCCTTCACCGTGTGCGACGCCTACCACTGCTCCTTCATCGGAGCCACCGACCCCAACCGCTACTACCTCTGGTCCGGTCACACCGGCAACGACGGCACGGGCGGCGGCCCGGTCCTCGGCAACCAGGAGGCCGGTTACGGCTGGAAGACCTATCCCGAGCGGCTGGAGTCGGCCGGGGTCTCCTGGAAGATCTACCAGGACATCGGCGACGGCCTGGACGCCGCGGGGTCCTGGGGCTGGATCAGCGACGCCTTCCGGGGCAACTACGGCGACAACTCCCTGCTGTACTTCAACAGCTACCGCGATGCCCAGCCCGGCAGCGCCCTGTACGAGAAGGCCCGCACCGGCACCGACGTCAAAGCGGGCGGTACGTACTTCGACCGGCTGCGCGCGGACGTGGCCGCCGGGACCCTCCCGAAGGTCTCCTGGATCGCCGCCCCCGAGGCGTTCAGCGAGCACGCGAACTGGCCCACGAACTTCGGCGCCTGGTACATCTCGCAGGTCCTGGACGCGCTGACGTCGAACCCGGCGGTCTGGGCCAAGACCGCCCTGTTCCTCACCTACGACGAGAACGACGGCTTTTTCGACCACGTGGTCCCGCCGTACCCTCCGGCCTCCTCCGCCTGGGGCCTGTCCACCGCCGACGTGTCGAAGGACCTCTACCCGGGCGGCACGAGCTACGCTGCGGGCCCGTACGGGCTCGGTCCGCGGGTGCCGATGATCGTGGTCTCACCGTGGAGCAAGGGCGGTTACGTCTGCTCGGAGACCTTCGACCACACCTCGGTGATCCGCTTCCTGGAGAAGCGCTTCGGGGTGCGGGAGCCGAACATCTCACCGTGGCGCCGCGCCATCTGCGGGGACCTCACCTCCGCCTTCGACTTCAAGCGCGCGGACGGGGCACCCGCCGCTCTGCCCTCCACGGCCCGGTACGTGCCGCCGGACAAGAACCGGCACCCCTCCTACCACCCGACCCCGCCGGCCACCGGCGCCCTTCCGGAGCAGGAGCCGGGATCGAAGCCGACCCGCGCGCTCGGGTACAGCCCCTACGTGGACGGCCGGGCCGCCGTCTCCACCGGCAAGTTCACCCTGACCTTCTCCAGCGGCCCCACCCTCGGCGCGCACTTCCACAGCACGTCGGGCAACCGTACGGACGGGCCCTGGCCCTACAGCGTCGAGGCGGGCAAGACCCTCTCGGACACCTGGAGCACCAGCAGTTCGACCGGCAACCGGATCGACCTCACGGTCTGGGGCCCGAACGGCTTCCTGCGCACCTGGCAGGGGCCGGCGGCGAAGGCGGGGCCCGAGGTCACCGCCCGCCATGTGGCGGCGGACGGCAGCCTGAAGCTCACCCTGACCAACTCCGCCCCGGTCGCCGCGCACCTCACCGTGACCAACGCCTACGGCGGGGCGGCCCAGACCTTCAAGGTCGGCCCCGGCGCCACCCTCTCCCACACGGTCGACCTGCGCGCGACGTCCCGCTGGTACGACGTCAAGGTGGTCTCCGACGCCGACGCCACCTTCCTGCGCCGCTTCGCCGGCCACGTGGAGACCGGCGCCCCGGGCGTCTCCGACCCGGCGATCAGGACAGCCTGACGCAACGCCACCGGCTGTGCCGGT
>NZ_JBSFVR010000448.1:0-5293 GCF_053592415.1 Streptomyces sp. NPDC002690
CGGGTGATGAGGCCGGAGCCGAATCGGCCATGCGTCAGCTCCTCGTCGTCGTCCACCCCGAGGTGGAGCGAGCGGGCGAGCGGAGCCGCCGCACCAGGATCCGCAGCACCCGGCGGTAGCGCAGCCAGGCCCGCGCCGGGGAGGCGAACGCCGCACCGGTGAGGGCGGTCTCGCGCGCCACGCGCCGGCCGGCCGCCTTCCAGCCGCCCAGCTTCATGGCGAAGTGCCGGACCAGCAGGAAGAGCAGGAAGGCCACGCACACCACGAGGGTCCACCGGATGATGCCGTCCCGGTGGTCGGAGATCCAGCGGATCGGGTCGACGCCGTTCACGCGGCCAGCTCCCTTCGCAGGGCCCGCAGGGCGTAGTGCGTACGGGACTTGACCGTTCCCGGGGATATCCCTATCTCCCGGGCGGTCTCGTCCCTCGGGCGGTCGCAGAGGTGGACCCGTACGACCACCTCCCGGTGCTCCTGCGACAGCCGGGCCAGCGCCTTGCGCACCACGTGCCGGTCGACCACCTGCTCCGCCAGGTCGCACTCTCCGCTGCGGCTCAGCAGCTGCTGCGGCAACGCGCCCACGGGCACCGCGCGGTCGCGGCGGTGCATGTCGATGGCCAGGTTGCGGGCGACCGTGTACAGCCAGGCGAGCAGCCGCTCGTCGTCGTCGGCCGGCACGGCGGCCGGTGGCCGTTTCCAGGCGCGCAGGAGGGTCTCCTGGACGATGTCCTCCGCCCGGTACGGGTCCCCGGTGAGCCGGTTCGCGAACCTCAAGAGCAACGCCCGGTGGCGCTCGGCCGTGGCGGGTCGAGAGGACGCATCTGCTGTGCCGTGAGCATCGATCACTGTTTCGCTCCACATCGCCCGGGGGGGGGCGGAGAATCAAGGGCACGGGGGAATGCCCTCTCATGTTCTTTCTGTTCACGGTGACGTTCAGTCAACGTAGATCTCCAGAAGCTTGTTGATGCTCAGTAAAAGCTCAGAACATTGCAGATCTCGAAACCCCCGGCGACAAACCCGCGTTAGGGTGGCGCCCCGGGCCGACCCCCGGCCGGCGGACCTCCCGACAGCGGGGGACCCGATCCGCTCCTGCCCGCTCCGCGACCGTCGACTGGAGCCAAGCACCCCCATGAACTCGCAGTCCGAGCACTCGAAACAGCCCCTGGAACCCGGGTCGTCCCCGGACCCGACGTCCCCGGCCGGGCCGGACTTCGCCGACGTCTTCCGCCGCCGCGGCGTCCGCGGGCCCAGGGGAATGGCCCCCGGACGCCGCGTCTGGACCACACTGGGCTGGACGGCCGCGGCGGTGGCCGCGCCCCTCGCGCTCACCGCCGCACTGGCGGGCGACGGCGCCGGTGACCTCGGTGACAGCCAGGAAGCGGCTGCCGCCCGCGCCCTCCCGCCGCCCCCGGCCGTCGTCGTCTCCCCCACCCCGAAGGCCTCGGCGTCGCCCACCCCGAAGGCCTCCCTCACCCCGACGGCCTCCCCCACCCCGGTGGGGGCGCCTCTGCCCGCCGCTCCCGCACAGGCCCACCAGCCCTCGCTCCCCGCCGCGCCCGCCCCGCAGAAGACGGCGAACGCCACCCCGAAGCCGTCGGCGGCCGCTCCCAAAGCAGCCCCCGTCCCGAATACCGCGGCCCTGATCGTGTCGCGCCTCGCGGCCCGGCAGCCGGGGCGGCACATCTGCTACCGCGCCTACGTCGAGGGCAACGGCTGGCAGAGCGTGGTGTGCGACGGCGGTACGACCGGCATCACGGGCAAGAAGATCAAGGCCCTCAACATCGCGGTGTCCGGTACGAAGGGCACCGCCGGCAATGCTTTCGTACACAATGACGAGTGGAAGACCCCCTGGAACGGTGTGGCCGACGGGGTCGACAACTACATCGGCAGCACGGCCAAGAACTATCCCTACATGCTCGGCTTCGTCATCAACGTCGGTGACGGCGCGGTCTGCCAGAGCGCCCGGGTGCGCTCCGGCTGGGGCGGCCTCGCCTGTGACAAGCCGATCGGCCAGGCCTCCGGGAACTACATATTCGGCGGCACCCTGAACAACGACTCCTGGCTGGAAGCCGTACGTTTCACGGTGTGAGCGCGGGGCCGCCGGTGCGAACGCGACGGCCCGAGTCCCCGTCAGGCGCCCCGGGCCGCCCGTACCACCACCTCCTACCGGGCGCGTCTTCCCGGGCGCCTCGCCGCCCGGGTAGCCGTACCGGCGGCGGGTGCACCCGTACACGATGCCCGGCTCCGGGTCGGCGGACGCCCGCGGGCCGGTGGATTCGAGGTCAGGGCCCCCAGCTCCAGGCCGTCATCGCCGACCGCCTCCAGGAGCGCTACTCCGAGGACGCGGCGGTCGCGCCGCCGTCCTCCTCGAAATCGATGACGTCGGACCGGTCACCGCTCGATACGTGTGTGCAGGGCGAGCGCGCCGGCAAGCGCGAGTGCGCCCGATCCGAGCAGTACGAGCGTGCCTCGCGAGCCGATCACGCGATGGGCGCCGACGGCCATGACTGAGCGCCGTGCCTGGATGGACAGCGCACTCGCGGTGCTCTGAATGGACCCCAACGACACGAGGGACATGATGGAGCCGATCGAGCCGGCGGACATGGAAGAGCCGATGGACCCGACGGACAGCGCGCTGCCAACCGAACCGATGGACAGCACGGACCCGACGGAGCCGATGGACAGGAACGAGTCCTTGGACCAGAGGGAGAGCGAGGAACCGCCGACGGTGAGGGAGGGAAGATGCGCCATGAGGTCATCATGCCGCGTGAGGGGGCCGCTGTGCCCAATGACAACAACCTTCTCAGCCTCTCCCTGGTGAGAGGCAAGTGGAGATCTTCGATTTCGGCCACCGCCTCGGCTACGCGCTCCGGGTCTGACGCCGTTTGCCCGAGGTAGGCGGACAGGAGACGCCGAAGTTCACGGAATCGGTCGGTCGACGGTGCCACTTGTTCTCGCCTCTGCTCCTGAGCCCGGGAATGGAGGGGGAGGACGTGAGGACTCTGTAGCCGCTCGCTGCGGACGGTTCTCGCTTCCGTACCACTTGCACCCCGGTGGCCCACTGTGCTGCGGTTCCTCGCTCAGAATGCTCCCGGCTCAGTGGTGGATCAGTAGAATCGTCCCGCGTATCGCACGGCCAGGCCTCGAATCGAGCGAGCGCCTCGGCCGCCGCCGGTGGAAGATCGAACGGATCATCACCTGGCTCTTCGGCTACCGACGCCTCCCGTCCGATACGAACGCCTCGGGCCAAGGTGATCCGCCCCGACGGATGGGTGGCAACCCACGGCAGCCCGGACGCCACCACCGTTCCGGAGATCCAGTCGGCCGACAGGGCGTCACGTGACGAGTTCGCTCATGCCTCCACCTACGACTCCGGCGGCATGCCCAGTGGCACGAACGAAGTCGATACCGGCAACGACCGCGTGCAGACCTATGCCACCCGAGTCGCGCAGGGTCAAGGGCACCTGTACGACGACGTCCGCCAGGCCGCGCCCTCATGGACGGAGAAGTGCGGCCGCTCAGCCATGTCGGGATGGATCGATTCCACCTCGATGGGCGGAGCTTTCAGCGGAGGCTTCTCGGGCAAGTACCGGCTGGTGGATGGGAAGAGAAAGGAGTAACAACCATGCCCGACGAAGGCCTCGCATGGATCGCAGCAGCCTGGCGCGGAGCGAACGTCAGCGCCACCGAGCTGTACATCACCTGCGCCCGGGGCCTGAGCCCAGAGGCGCTCGCCGAACGTATGGCTGACCACGAACCCGTCCAGCACGCCCCCGCCATGACCGTCGCGGAAGCGTCAGCCATGGTCGACCTCGCGCAGACCTACTGCGTTGGCCGTCTCGGCCGAAGCGGCGACTGGTCGTTCATCGTGGAGAGCGGGGGGAGCGAAGGATGGGCCCTGGATCCGGCCGTGTCCTGTGGCACCGAGGTCCTTGTCTTCGACCCCCGACCAGATGACCCGCCCTCCATCTTCCGGTACCTGGCCGACGGGGACGTTCAGCTGCACTTCGAGTTGGGTGCTGGCTATGACCCTGCCGGAGCACAGCCCGACCTCCTGCGTCCGGCGCTGCAGGTGGCCGGGGTCATCCCTCCGGAGGACTCCATGGACGACCTACTCGGTGCCGACGAGGAGTTGCCAACCAACGAGGAGAAGCGCCGAGTGCTGAAAGTCATCGGAGATCACTTCGGACTGTCGCTACCGCGGCACGAGATTGAGAGCGGGCGACTTCCCGGCGTCGTCACTCGCACTTCGCCACCAGCCTCTTGGTGATCACGAGGAGCTGGAGTGGTCGGGGAGCCTCCTCGTCGGAATCGATGAGACGGCACTCGCCCACGCGGCGATCACGGCAACAGGGCCGGCCCCGTGCCGGCCAGGCAGCCTTCGATGGCCTCCGGCCGGTACTGAACCATCTTGAGCTCGCGTTTCACCGCACGGGTGACCTGGCTGAGTTCAGTGGTCGGCCCTCCTCCGCCTCGCATGCCAACGCATGTCCTGTTCGCCATGCTCCGCGACGGCACCTTCTACGAATCCCGGACACCGAAGGACGTCGAACTCGCCGCATAACCCCACCACCCGAACCACCCCGGGCGAGAACCACCGCCTGCTGGAACAGCCCGGTCAGCGGCCTCGGATCCGCGCGCAGCGGCGTTGCCACCATGATCTCCGTCCGCCCTTCCCCGGGCGACGTTCCCTCCGGGCCGCCGTCGGGCACCAGGAAGGGCCTCGGCGCAGCGCACCACTCCGGGCAGCCCGTCCCGGCCGACGGCGAGGCGGCTCCGGTTGAGGAGGACGGCACCGTGGACGGTGAAGTCGGCGTAGCCGTCGATCGCGTCGCCGTCCAGCGGGGCGACCTCAGCGACCGTCTCACGGGTCTCGTCCCCGCTCTGCGGCCAGACGGTGTCCAGCAGCTCCAACGCCGCGACGAGCACGTCGCCTTCGGGCATCCGCCACTCCGCGACCTCAGCCGTCACGGGCTGCCCGTCGGGCCGCGTACGGGGCGGGATGAAGCGAAGGGCCCGTACCACGCTGCGGTGCAGATGCCCCCAGGGGACGGCGGGCGCGCAGCCGGAGGGCGGCAGCCGGTCGAACCCGGTCGCCGCGGCCCGCAGCCGGTCGGCGCGGAGCGGTCCGGCGCGCAGTTCGCCCTGCACCCGGTGGACCACCTCGACGGCCGCCGGATGGCGCAGTCGTGTGTCGGGCGCGAGATCATCGGCGCCCTCTACCTCGCCAACAAGAAGTGCCCCAAACCCGAGGGGAGCTGCGGTTTCACGGCACAGGACGAGGAACTCCTCTCGA